>JBAXYW010000012.1:0-22600 GCA_041670605.1 Lentisphaeria bacterium | reverse complement strand
GTCCCATGCGTCACATACGTCCCATGCGTCACATACGTCCCATGCGTCACATACGTCCCATGCGTCACATACGTCCCATGCGTCACATACGTCCTATACCACCTGCTCTTTAAGAAAAGAGTATTGCTGCGGAACTGGCGTTTTTAACGGCGCTTATGCCCGCCGTCCTCCCTCACTGTTCACATACTTTCGAGGGTTCCGATGGTCAGGGTATGCAGGCCATCGGCGATGGTGTCACGCACACGGGCGCTGAGTTCAAGACGGGTTTGCCGCAGGATGGGATCGCTAGCATTCAGGACGGAGCAGCGGTTGTAGAAAGTGCTAAAGTCTTTGGCCAGGTCGAGCAGATAGGAGGCCAGCGTTGAGCTGTCGAGTTCGCGAGCGGCTTTCTGAATCGCCTCCGCATACAAGGCGCAACGGAGCGCCAGTTTTTTCTCTGCATCATCACTGAGCAGTTCCCAATTCGGCTTCACCGCGCTTGCCTTCTGTTCTGTGGCTTTGCGCAGCATTGAGGAAATCCGGGCGTAGGCATAAAGGACATAGGGTCCAGTATCTCCTTCGAATTTGATCGAAGCCTGCGGATCAAACAAAATAGTTGTTTTAGGGTTAACTTTCAGCAGCATGAATTTCAGTGCCGCCATGCTGATGACTTGGGCGCGCAGTTCCAAGTCCGCGGGGACTTCACCCTTACTGCGCTGCAAAGTCGCTTCCCGAGCCAGACCCTCCATCTCTTCAAACAGCTCATCAGCATCTACAACGGTGCCTTCACGACTTTTCATTTTTCCGGATGGCAAATTAACCATGCCATACGCCATATGGGTCAGCTGATCCGCCCAGGAATAGCCCAGCGCTTTAAGGATGGCGAACAACACCTGGAAATGGTATTTCTGTTCATCACCGACCACCCAGATCTGTCGATCCGGCTGATACTCGTTCTGCTTCAACAGGGTCGTGCCAATATCCTGGGTGACATAAACGCTGGTACCGTCACTGCGCAGAACAACTTTGCTACCCAGATTCTTATCCGGAAATTCGATCATGGTCGCGCCATCCGGGCGGAGTTTGAAGACCTTATCCTGCAATCCTTTCCGGATGATATCCTTACCCAAGGTGTAAGTCTCGCTTTCCAAGTAGGTGTGATCAAATTCGACGCCCATGCGGCGATAGGTTTCTGCGAAGCCGTCAAAAACCCATTGATTCATCTGTTGCCAGAGCTGGCGGACTTCGGGGTCATCCTGTTCCCATTTCAGCAGCATTTCCTGAGCAGCCTTGCCAATTTCCGTTTCCAAGAAGAGCTCATCGGCATCCTGGCTGGCGAAAGTAGGATTTGCTTCTTTGAGTTCGGCGATTTGTTTGCGGAATTCTTGATCAAAACGGACATAAAAATCCCCGACCAGGTGATCCCCCTTTTTGCCAGCTTGTTCGGGCGTGACGCCGGCTCCAAAACGTTGATAGGCCAGCATAGATTTGCAGATATGGATACCGCGGTCATTGACCAGATTGATGCGGATGACCTGATGCCCTGCCCGTTGCAGGATGCTGGCCGTCGCCATACCGACCGTATTGTTGCGAACATGCCCAAGATGTTGCGGCTTGTTGGTGTTGGGAGCGGAAAATTCGATCAGAATACGTTGGCGCTCGGCTTCCGGAAGCAGAGATTCCGTCTGCAATTTTTCCGGATCGGCAATCGTATCCCGCATCAGAGCACCAGGTTTCAGAGTCAGATTGACAAACGCTTTGACGGCTTCAGCTTTTTCAACATCCGGATGCCCGGTGAAGAAATCGCGCACTTGTTCGGCCAGCTGCATGGGATTCCGGCGCAGAAGACGCGCAAAGGGAAAGCAGGAGATCGTCACATCGCCGGAAAATTCGGAAGGACACAGTTCAACGCCAATCGGCAAGGCCTCAACCTTGAACTGTTCCTCAAAATAACGGCTTAAATCTAGTTGAAATTGAAATTGCATCGGAATAAATTCTCTAGCTTATCATTTGAAACGGATGGCGGCGCTGTTGCCGTGGGCATCGAGTCCTTCACAGGCAGCAAAACAGCTGACCACCGGCAATTCCCGCTCGAGGGCTTGTTTGTCATATTGCACAAGGCTGGAACGGCGGAAAAACATTTCCACGGTCAGACCGGTAAAAAAACGGGCACTGCCACCAGTCGGCAACACATGACTGGGGCCGGCAACGAAATCACCGACCGGTTCCGGCGTCCAAGGCCCCAGGAAAATAGCTCCGGCTGCCTTGATACAACGAGCCAATTCCAGCGGATTTTCCACGATCAATTCAAGGTGTTCAGGGGCATAGAGATTCGCCAATTCGACCGCTTCGCAGCGATCCTTGACTTCAATCAGAAAAACCCCATTCTGCAGCACTTTTTCAACGCACTCAGAGCGGGAAAGAAGTTTGCTCTGGGCAAGCAGTTCGGCCTGCACGGACGGCAACAAAGCGGCATCGGTGCTCAGCAGGACAGCCTGTTCACGTCCAGAACCATGTTCGGCCTGGGAAAGCATATCCGCAGCGATAAAGGCCGGGTTGGCTTGAGCGTCGGCAATGATCATGATTTCCGAGGGACCAGCCACCAGATCCAGCGCGACCTCCCCATAAACCTGGCGTTTGGCAGCCGTTACATACGCATTCCCAGGGCCAACAATCTTTTCAACTTTCCGTACCGTTTCTGTACCAAAGGCCAAGGCCGCAATGCCATATACACCGCCCAAACGGTAAACTTCAGTCGCACCAGCCTGCAAACAGGCATACAGTAGAGCCGGATTGATGCTGCCAGCTTTACCAGGCGGGGTGACGACGACGATTTCCCGGACACCGGCGGTGGCAGCCATCGTCACCGTGTGAACGACGGTTGAAATCAGCGGTGCAGTACCCCCGGGCACATAGCAGCCCACGCGTTCCAACGGAGAAAATTGTTCCCCCAGTGTAACCCCAAGACGGGGAGAGTAGGACCAGTTCCTGGGCAGCCGCTGTTGAGAAAAATCCTTGATCTGAGCAACCGCACAATCGACCGCTTCACGGGTCTCAAGATCAATTTTTTCAGCCGCTGAACGGATTTCCTCTTCGCTAACCCGGAATCGTTCCGGCGTTAATTGCACGTGGTCAAATTGCAAGGCACAGGCCGACAAGGCAGCATCGCCCTCCCGGCGTACCCGGGAAAGAATTTCGCCGACCGCCTGGTCGATTTCACCGGAAAAAGCGCTGCGCGAGAGCAACGCCTTGAGTTTCGCTTGAAAAGCATCGTCTGAACGTCTGATAATCAACATATTTTTTCCTGCAGCTGGGATTCAATACACGATCCCTTCGGATCCCTCGGTAACCAGTTCAATATTATCATCCACCTTGACCAGGCAAAAATATTCAGCGTCTTCGAGCAGGGCAGTCCCATCCGTAGGCTGAATTGAGGCCATGGCGGATCCCGGCACAGTGAACAGATTGCCGGAAGGAGCGACCACATGAACCCGTCCTCCTTCAACGCTGGCTCGGCCGCGCAGACAACGTAGTTGCACCCGTTGACTGGCCGGATCAAGAACTTTGACAAAAACCATACAGAACTTGCGTCCTTCGAGACGATCGAGATTCACCGTCATGTCCCCTTGCCCTTTTCATCATTACGGAAGAACATCCGGTGATCGAAGATCGCATGCGCGCGTTCAGCCAGATTGAGTAAGTGAGCCGAAATACGGTCGAGGTTGGCGAGCAATTCCACGTAGATCACCCCATTTTCCACGCTGCAGTCCTTGCTGTGCAGGCGCACTTCGTGGTTATGCTCAAAACGTGCGGCCATCTGACTGATTTCACCACAGTGCTTCATCACCTTGTCGATCAAGCCATAATCATTACTGGAAATTCCATCGACGAGCATCTGTCCGCTTTTGCTCAAATTCAATTCAATTTCCTTGATTTCCAGCAGAGCCCGTGGGGAGAAATCATTTGCCGTCGCTTCCAGGTTGTTGATCAGGTCATAGATATTGATCGCCCGGTCGCCAATGCGTTCCACATCATTAACACAATGCATCAGAACGGGAATGATGGCGGATTGCTGTTCACTCAGATTGCGTCGGGTCAATTTTACCAAGTATTCCATGATATCGTGCTGTGCCAGATCAATCATAACCTCCCGTTTATTGAGTTTGTCTCCTACGGTCATATCTTTGCTGACAAAGGCATTGACAGCATCACGGGAAAGATCGACAGAGGCGGTCGTCATTTTAATCAAGGCGCTAATGGTCTGATCGAATGCCGCGGAGGGAGCATTAAGCAGGTGCTGCTCCAAGTAGCAGATCCGATTGCCATCGTCTTTGCCATTCAAACGGGTCGGAACCAGCATGCGCGAGAGCATGGCCACGAAGCCAATAAAAGGCAGAAAGATCAAGACATTGACAATATTAAATACAGTATGGGCACTGGCCAAATGCCGCCCAATATTTTCCGGATGTGCCGCAAAGACATCACCGGTAGTGATCAGATCAATCAGATGCAGAAAAAAGGGCACCCCATTCCAGGATACATAGAAAAGTGCCACCATGATGATCACGCCGAGAGTTTTGAAGATGGTGGCCGCCACAGCAGCCTGCTTAGCGATACGATTGGCATTCAGGGAAGCCAAGAGGCCGGTAATCGTGGTGCCAATATTATCTCCAAGAATCAACGGGACTGCGGTATAGAAATTCAGTAATCCGCTCTGCGCCAGGGCAATCGTCAGACCGACCGTTGCCGAGCTGCTTTGCACGATCATGGTCATGATGGTACCGACCAAAATGGCCCCCAGAACCGGCCCAATCGGCAGAGAAGAGCCGGCCTGGTTCGGCGTGCAATCGAAATGCTGGAAAGCGGCTTTGAAGCTGGGAAAATCCGATATTGCCTTCATCTCTTCCGACATCAGGATCATGCCGAAAAAGAGCAAGCCGAAGCCCAGAACAGCATACGCGATGCCCCGGCTGTTACTTTTCTTTGCTGCCAGCAGGGTGATAACGCCGACACAGACCGCCGGCAACGCCAGAACTTCGAGATTGAAGGAGACCATCTGAGCGGTGACGGTAGTGCCAATCGCGGCACCAAAGATCACACCAATTGCCTGGGTAAGATTGAGCAGTTCGGCATTAACAAAACCGACCACCATAACCGTACAAGCACTGGAAGATTGAAGCAGAGCAGTAATTCCCAGGCCGGCCAAAACAGCGGTAAGCCGGTTACCGGTAAACATCTGCAGAATATTTTTCAAGCGATTGCCGGCGATCAGCTGGAGACCATCGCTCATCAAAGTCATACCATAGATAAAAAAAGCGAGTCCGCTCAGCACAGCAATCAGCAGTTTACTCCAACTCAAGGTCATTGCAGTAATCGGGATGGCTCTGAACTGATACATCCCCACGTGACCACGTTCGCCAATTTCAGCCAGAATTTCATGTTTCCCGATATAACCACTTTTGGTCAGCAGCCTGGTGGAAGCGATTCCTTTGGCATTGGTAACGACTCGGCTGGCGCTGAGACACGCTTTGCCAGGATCAGAAATCAGCTTGAAAAAAACCGGCACCCCGGCCTGGGGATTCTCTGCTCCGCCGATTTGAACTTGAATGGGTTCAGGCAATTCATCGCCGGCTAGTGTCTGCTGATTGTCGCCGCGGACATCCACTCCGCAAATAAGATAAAAAAAGACCGGTTCGACGTTATCGGTCTCCGGACAGGAAATCTTGAAATACTGATCGCCAATGCTGCTGCCAAAACGCAATTTGCTGCGGAAGCTGCCCGCGACATCAGTCCTTCCCTCCGGCGTCAGCGCAAGAGCACCACTTTCAGAAGACAGAGATTCGATTTTTATTTTTACATCAGCTACCGGATAGCGCCGTTTCTGATTACTCATTCCACGCCGCCGCAAGGGACCGACGACTTCAATGACAAGGTCTTCCGAGCTGTCACTGCCCGGCAGACCCATCTGTTTTGCCCCGGAACGAATCACCAGCAAAGCTGGCGCATGTTCTTCTTTACTGCTGCAGCCGGCAAAAGCCGTCAGCAACAGGAGTAAAAAGAAAGATTTTATTCCCTGGCTGGCAACTTTTTTCAGGTACGAATTCAACATGCGCAGTGATCTTTTGTGCATTCTGGTTTCAGGATAAAAAAGGCTGAATAATCAGGCTGGCGGCGCAAATTGCAAAAACACAACCCAGAGCCACTGCCCAACGGATATTACTGGAGGCCAGTTCGAGCATCTGGCGCAGTCGCCAGGGCACGCCGACCAGAAAAAGGCCAAGCGTTCCCAACAGCAGGCAGACAAGCGCATAAAATCCACGTCCGGGCACGGCATGTACAAAGGCAGCATGCAACAAAAAGTTAACGGCCAGAATCATAAAACCCCCTAGGGCGCGGGCATTCAGATAGTCGAGAAAGAAATAGCAGAGCACAAGGCTGACCGGCACCAGGAGTTTCACCCAGATATGGAAACGCGACAAATCCCCTTCGAGCATGATGCAAGCGTGCCAAGCAGACCAAGTCAGGCAAACCGCACCCAGCAATAAGCCAGGCCATTTCAGGCGGGGAAAAGAACGGCACCAAGCGGCACGACGCTGGCTACCCACAGCAAATAAATAAGCATAAAAAAGGGAAAGCAAACCAAGCAGAAGGGAAATCAAAGTAAATGCTGACATGAGATAAAATGCTCGAAAAGACAACCCGATATGGAATAAGGCTTGTGAAAAACAAATGACTTAGCCTTAATTTACTGCCTTATTCCCAAAACTCAACTGCTGGCTCTCGGCAGCCGCACTGCTTTTGGCTTGCCACAGAGAATCGCACCGCCTGTAGCTACTTCAGAAGATTCATAGTAATTTGGGGACGCTCCCATGCCCGAAAATTTGGCTCATCCGGTTTTTTAGTGGGTTGAAATTTTGCCAAAATATGCTGTTGATTGTCAATTGGTGCAATTCCTAAAAGTTGGTTATTGCACTCGTATCTTAGCAGGCGTTTTTGCGCTTCAGATACACCGCTGTCTTAACGGCGAAAGGATCTTAAGGGGGCATCTTTGCGCCGTAGGCGCTCCACCATGCTTAACCCCAGGCTGAAGACCGCAAAGTGGTCGAATGGTCGAGTAGTCGAGTGGTCGACAGACCACACAGCCCGGAATAAAATATAAAAACATAAACGTTATTGATTTTTCGGGGAGGAGATTATATTATGCTTGTTTTAAGTGCATCAATAATTATGGTGACTATTTTGTAATAAACGAATTAATGAAAAACTTCAAGTCCTAAATATTAATGGCATCCTGAAGCGGATTCTATTTTTCATCCACCAGACAAAGGAGTCTTCGAATGCGTTTTTATCAATTCATCTTGCTGTTGTCAGGGTTTTTTGGTTTATGGGCGGCCGAACTCCAGGAATATCCGATTTATAAAATCATTCGCCCCCCGGAAATTGACGGAACGCTGGGTGATTATGCTTGGAGTCGCCTGCCTGAGGGACGGGGGTTCCGGAATTTAGATAAAAACAATTCCTATGCCATTCAGCGGAGCACCAATTTCAAAATGGGGTATACCGATGACTTTCTATACCTTGCCGTTGATTGCACGGAACCAGATTTAAAAGCACTCCGTGCCGTTGAGACCTATCGGGATGGTTGGACGTTTGATGATGCCATCGAGTTGTTTTTTCTTCCAGAAAATACCAGCGAATATGTCCAGCTTCTATGCAATGCCAAGGCTGCGCGTTGGGCAAAACGGCAGAAGGCGGAACGTGAACTCGAACCCCCGAAAGAGTGGCAAGTGGCGGCGGGACGTAGCGAAAAGGGCTGGACTCTTGAAATGGTGATCCCTTTTCAACTGGTGGGTATCCGGGATGTTGATCAACTACGCTTCAATATCGCCAGAAATATTCCGAGCGAGAAAAAAAATAAACATCAATGTTGGGCCAAAGTCTTGCGCGGCTTTAGTGATATCGAGCAGTTTGCAGTATTGAAGAAGAATCGCTTTAACGGGCCGGCGGATATTACTCTGGCCGCTACAGAAATCAATCGCGAGTATGACCAATTCCTTTATCTGCAACTGCTGGATATTGGACAAGGCGGAAAAAGTTGGAAAGAAGTGGAAACACGGTTTTCTTCGGCCCCAGGCTTTGAAAAGGTGCGTGCCCTACAAGAATGGATTAGCAAAAATTATACTCGGCTCCCTAAATCAGCTTATGGGGTAAGGTATAACGAATGGCTCAATCTGCTGGCAAGCGTCAATACTCCCCGACGTTCGCTGGAAATGCAGATTATCCAACAGGATTTGTCAACGCTGCAGCTGCTGGTCAATAACAGTCCAGTCATAGCCGAAAATGGCCGTTATGCTTTTTCCATAGAAGAAGGGGTTACCGTTTTGGCCTTTTCCGGCAAAGCTGGAGAAAATGCCAGTTTGCGCTTTACCTGTCCGGAATTTCCGGAATTAGAGCAACGCTGGGCTTTTAGCGGCACGGCTTCCGACAGTGATTGGAGCTCTCCGACTTTTGATGATCGTTCCTGGCAGCCCCTGCCGGAGAAGATTCCGGCTGGCGATCTATATTTACGACAAGTTATCCTGTGGAATCAGAAACATGATGGAAGGTTCCGTTGTTTAAACCCCAGTGTTTCCCGCTGGAGTTTTTCTCTGAATTCGGTCGAGCCGGTGTATCTGAGTTTGTACTCTCCTACCGGTCTGACAGTTCAGCAGTATATGTTTACTTTTACCTTACCGGACGGCTTTCAGCTTCTGGACATGGAAGAAGGCGCTCGCCGTAACCGCTTGAGCCTTGCCCCAGAAAAGGTTGCTGTGGAAAAAACGGCGACCGGCACCCGATACAGCCTGGACTATCGACCCATCGACATCCATGAATGGAAAACGGCAGATTCCATACTTGGCATCTTCAAGGATTCCAATGGGGAACCAGGCGCTGAGGGACGTATCCCATACGCCCGCCTGATCAATCATAATGTAACGGAAATTGGCGGTTTTCTACCCTATGCCATCCTGCCAGAGATTAATGGGCGCCCTCTGCAGAAAATGATGATGTCATTTTATATGGGTAGTATGCCGCAAGGCTTAAGTTTGGAATTGACCGATGCGGTGGTCAAAGGGGCAATCAACGCCGGGATGGATTCCTTCTCGGTTTACCCGAATAAAGGAAAAGTGCCGGATTCGGTATTGAAAAATGGTGGCAAGCTGATTATGGGATATTTGAGCCATCCGATATGGGGTTCCAAACTGACGGATGGCGCGGTAACAAAGCTTTTCCGGGATCACCCGGAACTATTCTGTGTCTATTACAATGGCGAACGAAAAACGGATTTGGATCTTAAGATCCCCGTTCACCGACAGCAAATTCAGTTTTGCCCCACCCTGGCCACAGGAAAATACCAGAAGGAATTTTATCAAGCGGTACAGGAAGACCATCAAAATTTTTTCTTCAAAGATTATCCTCAAGCTGAATATGTTTTTCTGAATTGGGAACAGGAACCCTGGGGCGGCTCTATCTATACCAAAAGCAACGATCCGTCCGAGGCTTTCTGCTTCTGCCCTCTCTGTAAAGAAAAGTTCCGCAGTTGGGCCAAACTTCCTCTGGATGCGGATCTTTCCAATGAAAACCTATTCCACAAATACTATGAAAAATGGCGCCAGTTCCGTTACAGCCAGGATGCTGAAACGCATGCAATTATAGTCAAGGCAATTCGGGATATGGGAAAGAGGGTTTACTTTTACTCCTGGAGTAATCACTTCGGGTATTGGGAAGCCGCCAAAGATATTCCCTATACGATCTTCCTGGGTTGCCCGGGCAATGGCAGCGCCGACCGACGCCAGCAAATCGGAATGGATGAATATATGAAATTCCATCAGGGCAAAATGGGACGCCGCAATCTCAGTGGACAACGCTTCATCTTTTTCCCGCAAACGTACGGCTGGAATACAGAAAAAACAGAAGGCTGGCTGAAATTCAATGTCATGTCCGAAGACGGCTACATTCATCCGAAAACTTGGAAATGGCAATTGATCCGTATTCTGGCGACGCTGCAGGGTGGCTGCGATCTGCAGAATCCGCTGGAACTGGTCAGCGGCAGCAAATATTACGTTGGTGAAGCGACCCGCTTGGTTGCCGAATATGAAGAGATTTTCTATGCAGGGAGCCGCAATGATACGCTGGCACTTTCCGAGCAAATTTCCTATCCTGATCTTCTGGTGTTGACGCATAATCAGGAAAGGCTGGTGCTGCTTTTCAATGAATCAGAAGATCCGAAATCCGTAACCGTCCAGAACCTGTCTCTGACTGGCAAGGAGAAGGGAAAAACCTATTATTCCAATCAGGTCTTGCCGCAGGTCAGTAAATTCACTCTCACCATCCCGGCCAACGATGTTGAAGTCATTCATATTCGGTGATGATTACAGTGAAAGGAGAATTCCGATGCTCGCCAAGGTTTTGCTTATACTGATGACAATCGCTTTCTGCATTCCGGGTGTGCAGGGTGCTGAAATTGAAATACTGGAAATCAACAACGATAATGCCTTTGATCAGGTGGTAAATTACTGGTGTGCTAATACGGGCATGATGCAGCATCGCCCTGGAGGGAGCATCAGCAAGTTTGCCGAGGGACGTTCGGGAAGCAGTATGAAAATCAGTAATACCGAACAAAGTTACTCCGCTTTGTTTTCGCAATCCCTGATCCCGGTCGAAGGCAATGAGGATATTTTCAAACTGTCGTTTTATGTAAAAGGAAACGGCAAATTCTCGGTCGGTTTTTATACTTATTCGGCCAAAAAGACGTTTGTCAATACCTACTTTGAACCAGCAACGCAGTTAGCAGCGGAAGACTGGGTTTGTAAATCTTATACGATTCCGGAGATAAAAATCAAAGGGGATATCGCGTTTGTTCGCATCGCCATCGAAGTACAGCCCGGGTTGGCAGAATTATATTTTGATGACTTTTCCGGCAGCAAGGAATCCATATTGCCCCCGCTTGCCAGCCAACCATAAGTTGGGTGCAATTCCAAAGATTAGTCATGCCATCACAGTCGCAATTTCCAATGGAACGGGGATGAAACCCGCGATCGATATGGAGTGCGGTGGCTTGTCGACGCTTTGAAAGCGGGAGCTTTGCTCCCGCACTCCAAAGTGGCACCCCCTGGTAGATCCGTTTTTCGATGGTATCTGATTTTCCGGGAAAACGAGTTCCACCAAGCTTTGGAAATCACGCAAATAGAATGAGTTCTATGGGAATGTGCGGCACCGGCTGGCCTCATGAATGTTCTCCAATTAAATGGGAACGCACCCCCATAAGTTTGGTGAGGCTGGTTGCAAATGGCAGGCGGGGAAACACAAGGCCGGAGCCAGGGTTCCGTGCTCCCGGAAAGACTTCGGTAGAATATTGCTAGATGTTCACGGCAGGAAAGAAGGACCTTTCTTCGCGGTTCTGCATTATTCGTAAACTTCAGATACAAACCAAGAGTTAATCCCATGGGTTTTAGCGACGCGGATCGACATCAATCAGATTGCACATCTGGCAAATATTGGCCAGGTCAGCCACTGGTTGTAAAAGCTACGACTTCGGCAACATTTCGATGTTCGCCAGCATGAAGAATAATCCGATTTGTAAATTCCCAGCATTGCCCAAAATATGGTTTAAAGCTGCAGCAGCCCCCAGCCGGCCGGATGGATATACGGGGAAAGCGCGACAGGGGCTGCCTCCGGACTCCAAGAATCGATCTGCGTGGCATTGCCAAACTGGCATTCCATCATCGCAGCATACGTTGAAGTTGAGCTGACCTTCCTCGAGCCTTGCTCCACCTGCATGTACTGACGTTGGATATTAAAGGCAACAGGATTGTCCCGGATCAGCGTGACAGGCACCACTAAATCCATCCCCCAGGAATGATCATCCTGAAATAAGCTGCAGTCTTTTGGACTGAACGTACGTTTGCTGTTGCTTGTTCCTGTTTTCGTGCAACGGATGAGAATGGGAAATTCGGAACAGAGCCGGTCGGCCAGAATGATATAGACTAGGTCGGATACCTGGTCATTCCCGAGAAGCAAGCGACACTGGAAACGGATGCGGAGTCCTTCAAGAACACGCCGAATGCTCCAGCAGAAAGTTTTTTGCTGGTGGTTGCTTCCATCTGCACGGCAGCAACTTTGCCGGACGGCATTGGCATAAAGTGGCTTGCCGCCTTTGAGCAATCGAACCCGCAAATTCGGAATCCCGTTTTTCAGGAGCCCATTCAGCTGATCGATTCGGCATCGTAAAAGCGCCGGGTCAAATTTATGCACCTGCGCTTCGGACTGGTAGCCAAGCCTAGCATCCTCACGGCACAGAGCAATCATCCGCCGGGAAGAACAGACCTCCTGACGGACTATTTCCTCCATTTCATCCAGGGCGCTGAACCGCCCCCCATACATTCTGCGACGCAACAGATAAAACCGCAAAATCCGCCAACCCGAAGTCAACAGCAATCCGGCCGCTTCGGCCATCCGAATATCCTCCAGCCTTTCCGGATAGTTCCAGTATTTGTTTTTCAAAGGCAGAAAGAGTTCGAGGCCATGATTCCATAACTGAGCCATTTTCCGGCATTGTTTTTCTGCGTCGGCCAGTGGGAATTCGGCGAGGCAGGCTCCGATGCTGTCGCCGGAAATTCTGGCCGGTTGCCAGACCGGGAAGAGGTCGCGCAGTTCCGCTTCAATCAGTAGCGGCCAGGCAATACCATGATGGAAAGGACCATCGTATTGAATGCCATCATTGACCGGATAACAAGCATAGCCCCTAGCAAAAAGAGCCCAGGCGGCGGCAACCTTTTCCGCATCTGTCCCCCATTCGGCACGGGCAGCTTCAAGCAGAAATGCACGTTCACCTTTCTTGAAATCCGCACTGGCCAATCGCAGGGCAAAGCGATGCATGAAACCAGGGGAAGTACCAAAATACCAGCCATACAACGCAATTCTTGTCCCAGTCTGTTTGAGAATACGGTATTTTCGAAAGAGGATGCCGGGCACCGGAAGATTGGGGACGGTTGATACTTCAAATGCATTGCAGACCTGCAGTTTGGCGCCAAAGGTTCCTCCGACCTCATGACGAAGTTCAGCCATGCGCAGAAAACGCGGCGATGGCCCTGTTTTCGACTGCCAGTAATCCCCGCCTGTTCGAGTACGCCCCTGTTGTTTGACCGAAATTCCTGATTCAAAGTTATAGATCAGGCTTGCGCCGTCCGGCAAGTGCCTTGCGCAATCTTCAACCCAGGCATGCAGGGATGCCCCGCCGGATGGTTGATAAAGCCAACAGTGGAAAACGGCCTCCGGATTGGCAGCGCGCATGCCACGGATCATCGGCTCCAGACTTCGGTTCAAGGCCTGCCAAGGTTGCAAACTGCCACAACGTGGACAGCGGAAGGGAGCCGGTGCCTGGCATGGGGAACCGCAACTGGAAAAGCAGCTGGCCAATGCTTCGCCGGCTGGGATATTGATCAGGCCGGCCAAATGCGACACTTCGGAAAAAAGGTAGAAGGTCTGTTCAAAGAGGTGCTGCTGAGCCAGGGGACTGTCTGGACAAAATGCATGCATCGAATAACTGCAGTCCACCCCGAGCAATTCGGGATATTTTGAGGCCAGCTCCGATTCACCGAAAAAACCGGCCGGTTCAAGGCAGAACAAATAAACTCGGATGCCATAGCGCCGGCATTTTTCAACAATTCCTCTGAGCTTTTGCAGACGACGCGGGGTCTCCGGCTCCAAGGCCTGGATGGAGCTGCAGGTGACTTCGTGAAATTCCACAGTCAGCCACAGGCGGTTGATACCCTCCTGAGCCAGCCGGTTCAGAAATGCTTCCGGATAATAATCGATGTCATCAAGAAGCTCATCCTTGTTGAACGGTGGACGATGAATCGGAGCAAAAAAACTACGCGAAATACGGTCTTTGATAAAAAATTCCCGGCGGATTTGTCCGATTTTCAAAAATGGCGCATTTGCTCTGGACAGGGAACCGGATAATTCATAGAGTCCTCTTCTGATTCCTTCGCACCCGGCGGCATAAATGCGGCAGGCCTCAGGGGTTGTTTCCAGGATGAATTCCTCGCTTTCGAGTGCCCGGTCAAGTTCAGTCGAAATGGAAAAGGCGCCGCTCTGCGAGACTTTCCAGCGTGCAAGAGTACGGGCAAGATCGTCATAGGCCGTATCTAGCAGCTTTTCCGGATCCGGAAACGCGTCAAGGATGCATACACCGCAGGACAGATCGACAGAATCGACCGGCAGTTTCCCAGCGCTTCGGATGAAAGGAGCCGACGGGCTGCCGGATACAGACTCAAGAATATTCTGCAACCCGAATGAGTCCGTTTTCAAACTGGTGGTAGTGCTTGTTTTCAAATTCAGATTCTGTCTTATAATCGCCTGGGCTCATCGGATGATAAATTCGAGGGCACAGCAGTCTCCACCGGGAAGACTCGCCTTGACGATGGCATCCCCACGCCCGAATATACCGGTCGTTTCAAAGAAAACTTCCTTCCCGCTCCACCAGTCAATGACTTTCCGAACTTTGCCAAGAGACGCCGGAACAGTGATGACCGCCGAGGCGGTTTTGGAGGTATCGGTCACCGGGGGGGCATCCTTAAACACCCCTCCGGAAGGGTAAACGCCGGCATTATTCTGCAGATAGACAATCCATCCGGATTGGTTGCGGTTGATGGCATACTGCATGGTTGTCTCAATCCTGATCTCCAGAACATGGTTACGAATGATATTCATCAGGTGGTCAAAAAGGTTCAGCATTTCATGCATGCTCCCGCCGACTTTCAGATTCTCAGGAGTGGTGACCACAACCCTGCCTTTGCCGTAATCCCGGGCAAGAATGGCAGGAGCCTGAGCAGGATCCGTGGTGACCGCATAGACGGAGGAATCCGGAGCTGGCAAAGTCTTGCAGTAAGAATACGGTGCGCTTTCCTGTACCACACTCTGATCGATCAGAGAATAGGTAGCGTGGCTGGAGCCGCTCTCTTCCAATATGGTGCAACCGGTAAAATCAGCAGTAAAAGCATGGGGGTATCTTTTCAGCAGTGCCGCATTAAGAACGAGGATTCCGCCGCTCTGCACATATTTCTTGAGACGCTCTGCGAACTCCGTATCCAGGGCCACATCTCCAACCGGATAAAGCACCGGATATGTATCAAGAATCTTCTGCCCGGCTTCATTCGTGATCACGTCAAAAATATCTCCGTAGCGGCTGGTCGCATAGGAATGATTGACCGGGTTCCGCTTGAACAGATGATTGTCCAGCGCCCACATGGTTTTCTCCATTTCATCGGGATTGAAGAAATCCCAGGTCCGGTTGCCGAAATACAATGGCAAATATCCATGAGCCCGATCCCAGATCAGACCCACCGGAGTCATGGCAACACCACGGTCGCGTTTCTTTACAATTTGATCATAAAAATGAGCATGGAGTCTGGCCATCGGAGACAAGTGTAGTTTCTGGTCGCGCAAATTGATGACAAGGGGGTCCACACCGGCAATTTCATCGCAATCATAGACCGAGGTGATTTCCTCAAGATCGGCTTCACTGCTCCAAATTCCGACACCGCTCAAGTAGGGATAAAGATAAGCGGCCTTCTCGCGTTCCAGACCCATGCCGACTTTGAGTCCATCCAGATAGCAGTATGCAATCGCACGGCAATCCGGCGTCAGCAGTTTTTCGACGGAGTTAATCCAGGGTCCAGAGCTCTTGGTTGCACAGCGCATGCCGCCGTTGGCCACTTTCAGATAGGTCCATCCGTAAAAAACCTGATAATTCCGCCAAGGTTTCCCATATTGCCGACCGGCACCACGTGCAAACGCAATTTTCGGTGCAGTCGCTCCCATCACATCTCCGTTTTCGTTACCGGAAATCTGGTCTCCGCAATAATGCACGAGGTGGTTGAGTTGAGTGGCTGCGGTATTGCCAACATATTGGCAAGTATATTCCGACATATTGGCAAGATTCCGGAACGGAGCATAGTCCGGCACCTTGTCCGAACGCATCGAATAAAGTTTGGCAAATGCCGCCAGTGCTTCATCACGGTTTTTCGGCTCCGGCATGTGGAAATGTCTCAGGGTACGAGCAAAAATTCCAGTATCGCAGGCAAAGGCTTCGTTTTCAAAAAAGCCGACAAAGCGGTCG
The DNA here is from genome assembly GCA_041670605.1 of Lentisphaeria bacterium. Lineage (GTDB taxonomy): Bacteria > Verrucomicrobiota > Lentisphaeria > Oligosphaerales > Oligosphaeraceae > JAQVUB01. The sequence continues at coordinate 6,459 of JBAXYW010000012.1, read as the reverse complement.
CCATAGGTGGCATAAAATTGATCCATGAATGCCTTGTCGAACATAGCTTTAAACTCTGGTTTTTGCGCTTCTGCATTGGTAATATGCAGACGGTCGATGGTATTGACCGCAAAGGGATTGCCATATTTTTGCAGGATTTTGTAGTTTTTTCCATCAGGGGGCAGAAATTCATGGACACCGGGCTGCCCCCAGCGCACCAGAAACATGGCCTCGCGCAACAACGGGATCTCCATCAATCCGGCCTTCTCCATATCCTCTACCCCGAGCATCGTATACATGTACCAGTAATCACGACCGGCGAGCATGGGGGGCAACCAGGCTTCGGGGGCCGTACGAAGAGGAGGCTTTCTCAACAAAACGCGTTTCCCCCGTCCGTATTTTTCGATCATCCGAGCCTGTTGGGCACCGGCAATATCCTTCTGCAAAGAAGGAAAGTATGCCAGAGAAGAAAGCCATTGTTCCTGGTCGCTGTTTTGTTCGCGGGCCGCGTTCTCGATGCTGTTAATCCGATTTTTCAATTGTGCGGCGGCCTGCTCATCAATCCCATCGGCCTTGCGGAGAGCATCAATCTGCTCATGATACCCTCGAGCCTTCGCAGAAATCAAATTACCAGGAGTATCAAACAGCAAAATGCCAGTCTGAGTCATATCGAGAAAATTCCGGTTTTTGTTTTCGTGCCAGCTGCTTTGACCGAAGGTGCTTTTCCGGTAAAAGTTTGCACGTGTCATTCCGTTTGACAGATTCATGCGGGGAATCAGACGCAACGGAATGGCACAACGCAGCACAATCGAGCTTTTCCGGTGACTGACTTTGGTAAAAACCGGTGCATCAAAATTTTTGTAAAGACGTCCCATATAATCAAAGGCAAGCTGAATAAAACCGCTTTCACCAAAAAACATTTCAATGCCAGACAGTTGCCAGGGTTCACGGACCAAATCCGCATCTTGCTTTTCCACGAGCGCGGCAACATTTTCATCTTCCAGGACGGCCGCCAGATAAAGGGTATTCTTATCCTGGAGAAACCAGAGCCGCGTTTTCTCCATCGGAACAGAATCCGAAATCTGCTGCATAAACTGAAATTTCTCGAAGTACAGAGCATTTTGCCAGTCGGCTGCATCGAAAGCACCGTCCAGCGGCGGCGCTTTGGCAGTAACCGGAATCACGTTCTGTGCCGGCAGTATGCAGGCCGCCATACCCACAAACAGAGAAAACAACAGTTTTTTCATGGAAAACCTCACCGAAAAGAAATTTTGTGAAAAATACACGATCCGCTTCCCTGAACTTCATCCGGAGAATCATTCAGCCCAAGCTGAATGGATTTAACTGGAAAATCGATGCGCTGATTGTCGTCGCCTCCCCAGCGAAAAGCAAATTTCTCGCCAGGATGCTGGTTTTGCGCGGAAATCGGGATTGAAAGCACATGCCGACCTGGTTTTTTCAACGATTGATCGGCTATAGTTCGGGTATTGATCAGAGAAAAATAATGCTTTTCGCCGGAACAGTCGCTCAGTACCACAAAGGGCCGCAACCCTGCGGCGGATACCGTCAGCTCTACAGTGAGCTGGGTAAATGCGGCTTGATCAACAGAAAATTCCACCATGCAGGCATCATGGCCGGCGGAGGCGAAGACATAGTCCATATGCAGCCCATCACTTTCACTGCGCAGAACAGCCCCCTCCGGCGGAGCGGACGGTTTGCCATTGACATGAGCGGACAAAACCAGATTTTTGATAGCGGCAGGCATCATCACGCGTTCCTGCCCGGCAAGGGAGAAAGCAAAGCAAAAAAACAGAAGGGAACAGAGTAATTTCATGGCTCAATCCTCGATGATGATTCGGGTGGGCGGGGAGACCAATTCCAATTCAAAATCGTCAATGTGCAAATCCGATGAAGCGACAATGGACATGCAGGGCATAACTAAAAAAATCTGATTGGCATAGTCCGAGCCGGCTTTCGGCGTATAAAGCATTTCCAGCTTTTCCCATTGCCCGCCGGTATCGACGGAAAATGTCCGGCTTGTTCCGGCTGGATAGAAGATGGCAGGCACATCGGTATACGAAAGAAAACCAAAGGTGCCGCTGCCTTTTCCTTTAACCCATATCGATATGCGTACCTTATCGGATGCGGATTCCACTCGGATTCGAGGCTGTGTCCAAAGATGAAACAGGATGCTTTTGCGGTCGGCAGGGCAGCGGATCTGGAAACAGTTGCCACTGCACCCGTTCTCAACAAGGGAGATGAATGGCTGATCCTGTGTGCTGGAGGCGCGAAGGTCGGTTTTTCGTTCACAGGAAATTCTCAGCAGTTCTCCGGCCCGGGACAGGTTTACACAAAAAAGCAACAAAACAACAATCGTATTCCATTTCATGTTCAGCAGGACCCTTTCCTGTCCATTTTGCGGATTGCGGTGTGGTTGCCGCTCATCGTTTCCGGGTCTTCAATACAATCCCTGCACCAAGCGATTGCCATTCATTGGTTCTCCGATGGCCTTAAAGTTCCATGGGTAAACATTGGCATTGCCTGTTCCACCGTATCCTAAAATTTGTTCCAGATTCAGAGACTTGGCATTACCGGCAACAAAAAGACAGTTGGAATAATTGTTGTGCTTGATCGAAATGACATTTGCCTCCCCACCGGTCAAAATCAAATTTCGTGGATTGCTGTAATGATAAGTCGTACCCTTAATGGTAAAATGTGGGTTGGAGCTTTCGGCAGTTGCAATTGCCGCTGCCCGTGGATCACCACCAATGGTATCGGCAATCAGCAGATGATGAGTGGGAACCTTGATGCGGTGCGTCGCCAGCTCGGTCACCGTGGGATCTGACATCCCATACCCCAGATGACTGGACAAAACCTCGAAATCCTTGCAGGTGCCAAGATCCATCGACGGACACAGAAAAACTCTCGGCTTCCAGCCTCTTTTTAGATACCACGAAGATGACACACTTTTCGCATATGTAAACGCCTCTTCAACACGCCCCGGCTGGGTTCCCAGATAGTCAAAAAGCAGCAAAGCCCACGAATGATTGATTGAAGTGCTTATGGTCGGCAATTTAAAGGATTTTGGAGGAGTGAAGTCGCAATTGTCCGAATAATACATATTAAAAGCCACACCGAGTTGTCTCTGGTTGGACAGGCAGCCCGTAGTTCTCGCCTTGTCCCGCGCCTTGCCCAAAGCCGGCAGCAACATGGACGCCAAAATGGCAATAATCGCGATCACTACCAGCAGCTCAATCAATGTGAAGTAATTCCGAGTTTTTTCCCGTTTTACTCTCATGCTTTTCATGGGCGGAGCTCCTTCTGTTGGATTCATTTGGTTATAGCAAAAAATCAGTCAAAGAACTCATCATCGGGGTCAAATGCAGGCAGGGAAACATTGACGATATGCAAAGCCCCACGAGCACGATGGCGGCAGAACGGATGAATCAGCACCGATTTGCCGGGTATCAGCTCGATCGAGTCATCATCCACCTCCAGCGTACCGCTGCCTTCCAGAACATAATAGATTTCCAAATGGTTGCGATGGTAATGGGTGCGGGAATCCTGCCGGATTTCGACAACATGAAAGGAAACACGCTGATCTGATTCAGCGATGTATGCCCTCCGGCTGAAGCCGCATGGACAGGCTACCGGACTGATCCCGGCAAAATCCACACAGGCATAGCGCTTCTCTGAATCGGTCATCCCATCCTCCTTGATATCATCCAACTGGAAGCCCTTCCGGGGTGAAAGTGAAAGATTTTCCTTCTGCACCGCTACGCTCAATCGCCTCGGCCAGACCCGCCACCCGTACCGCAACATCCAGGCTTGCCTTTGGAGCTAGCTGGTCACGTACCATCTGAACAAAATCATACATGATATTTTCATTGGCAGCATTCAAACTCTGACTAAAAGTCATCGACATCGGACGGCAGAATGCCTCATAAGACGCATTGAACTGGTTAAAATCCCTAGCACCTTCCGGATCAGCACCCAGCCTCGATGAAACATAACGCGGGCGCCTGCAAATTTCCAGCGGGTGCTCCCGGCCATTCAGACGAATGCTGTAATTTTCGCTATGCAAGCGATAGGACATTTCCGTGTAGTAGACCATGCTTGAATAATGGAAATGGCCATTAGCCCCACTCTCAAATTCAATCAGAGAAGTCACATCATCGGGACTGGGATAGGGACGTTCCACCACTTTTATACGCTGTGACGTGACGCGACGGACGTTTCCCCCAAACAGCAGCATGATGTCCAGAGCATGACAGCAATGGAAGGGAATCTGCGAAACCTGCAGCCGAAAATTATCCGGCTGATGAAAAATGCAGTAATTCATTTCCGTCTCACCATGATGAAACCAGTTGCAGTCAACACTGAAAATCCGCCCGGCCGGATTTTGTTCAACATACTCCAGAGCTGCTAGAGTTTCCGGAAGATACCGGCGCATAAAACCAACCTGTACGGGAACATGGTGCTGGCGGGCAAGCAAAGATAATTCATGAACCTCCGCCGCCGAAAAGGATACCGGTTTCTCTACAAAAACCGGTTTGCCAAACGGAATGCTCTGACGCAACGCCTCCGCATGGGCAAACGGAGAAAGACTGATCAGAAAAGCATCCACCCCGGAAAACTGCAAAAGCTCCGCCGCGGAATGGCAGACAGTACCGCCAAACTGCTCACGGAGAGCTTCTGAACTGGCCGGATTAAGATCATAAATCGCCTGAACACAGTAGAATTTATCCTGAATCAGTGAACTCAAGAGCGCTTTGCTACGGTTCCCGCTTCCATATAATCCCAGTCGAATCATTGTTTGCCCACTTTCCTGTAACCATCAAGGCGAGGTGGATTTGCAGAAAAAAAACCGCTTCACCGAAACGGTTCTATTTTTTTTTCAAACTCACAGCGTACAACAGGCCGAGGGTATTTTCATCCCGGGTGATTGGATCAGATTCAGCAACATATCAGCAGATTGAATTCCGAAAATTCAACGCGGTAGCGCTGTCATTCTGCACAATCAGTAGGAACTCTGCCAGCTCCCGCTGTTCACGAAGTAAATTGATAACCGTGCTGTAGTTCAGCAGAACGCCGTTGAAAATTAGGCAATCAAATTGCCGTTCCATGCAAAGCCACAACAACTTATTTTCAAAATTGCGTTCTTCTGCAATCAGCTGACCGGACACTCATTGTCTTCCATGCTCTGCCAGTGAGGTAAAAAACGAACCGCTTGGACACCAATTATTCCGCAGAAAAACGGACGTTTGAAGCCTTGTTCCATGATAAATTTCGCAAGGCACCTCCCATCGGGCTAGTAATCCCGTTTTAAGACATTGAATGCCATAAAAGGCATGCCGCTGTGATAGTATGATGACATGACTGCAACCGCCGGCAGCCGGCAGCCTATGCTCAACAATTCCCTCAAAAAAAAAGGAATGCTCTCCGTCGATGGAGAAATCCACAGCAAGACCCATATCCCATGATTGCGGAGAGCATTTTCCAGTTGCTTCAGCGTATTCATACTGATCATATGAAATAGAAGGAGGGAGAACCAAGCTGGTGTCATTTTCCGGATCAAGCTGCTCAGCAACGAAGAATCAATATCATCCAGAATCCCCGCAATGCCCAAATTGGCTACAACGCCGATGGAACGAGGAATCGTCCCCGGCAATCTGCACAGACACCTATTGTCCTCCAAAGCAGCCAACGCAAGCTGAACCATCCCGCAGCGATAACCAAATTTATGGCACAACTCAATTTTACCAGAAATCTGCTCCTGTTCCACAACACTCTGACAGACAAGTGTATACAGATAGTACAATACCTCATACATCTTGTTTTGTTGAGAGTTTCGCAAAGGAATACTCCAAAATTAATGTATATTCACATAAGAAAATAATGCCTATCGATACATTACTGTGATATTTTTTTTTGTCAAGTGACCGGAATCTGTCAGGAATCGGGCAGTAAGACCAAGCTTGTCGAGATGGCATGGATTTGTTTCTAGTAGGGTTTCTGCCGAAGTAGACCCCATACAAAAAGCTTTTTAACCACAAAAGGCACGAAATACCACGAACTTTTTAGAGTTGCTTTGGTGAGTTGATAGTAACAATCTGAAATTCTGATGTTATTCAACCCACATTCAGCAGTTTCGCGATAGGCTTCTCCCCTTATTTTTTTCATTCTTTTTTGTTAATATGCGAAATTTGGTGATGAGCACTTGTAGTTGCCAACCGAAATCACTACGTCTCCAATGACATTCTTTCGCTCTATCCACTCTTTTTCCCCTTCTTTTGCAAAGGACTCAGATGCACTATGTCAAATATTGACTCCTATAACAAGATTTCGCACATTATCTATTTCATAGTTCTTAAGTTAACGCATATGGGCGAGGAAACCTGCAAAAAATCTCGGGGATATTAACGGATCGATTACAATGATGTTCATTTTTTGCTCTCTTTTTACTGATTTATTCTCTGT
>JBAXYW010000011.1:0-22780 GCA_041670605.1 Lentisphaeria bacterium | reverse complement strand
TGAGGCAATGTATATTGCAGGACATGGTTCCGATGTGGGGTTCGGGGTGCAATACTCTTTTCTTAAAGATGCAGGTGGCAGAGGACGTATGGGACATATGGGACGTATGAATATGACAATAGGACAATAAGCCGGAAAAGTCCAGAACAAGCATCCCATTGTCACATCGTCCTATCCATGCGTCTTATGCGTCCTATGCGTCCCATAAGTCCTATGCACTTTTTAGAAAACACACCCACCTAAAGTAAAGAGTATTCCGGCCTTTCGGGCCGGGGATCGCACTCGATATAACTTTAAAGCAAGGTTACACTTTGTATCCCAGCTTGTCCAGTGGCGACGAGTCCTTTGCTTGCACAACTGTTACTCGGAAACAGTTTTTTTTGAACCAGGTCACAATTTGCAACGGAAAATCCTGGTGTTTTTTTTGGTTTTTTTTGAATTGTTGAATATAGTACTGCTGAATCCCATATTTCGAAGTGGGGGATAGCATTTTTTTATTTTAGGCATTTTTAGATATGACAATTTTTGGTGGAAAAGGGAAGCTTTTTGTTCTCAGTATTCTGGTGGGGTTGATGACGGCAATCGCCGTTGTCATCCTCAAAACCCTGGCTCACAGCTGTAATTATCTGGTGGTAAGCCTAGTACAGCGCGCAGTATGGATGCAATGGCTCTATCCTGCTTTCCCGGCGCTCGGAATCCTGTTTTGCATCCTTTTTGTGCGTTTTATTTTACGCCGGGAGCAATATGTCAAAAGCCTGGATTCGGTGATCCAGGCGACGACGGATGGGAGTGGTGAAATCCCCTTTTATCATACGTTCGCACATATCCTCACCAGCGGCATTGCAGTGGGCTTGGGCGGTTCGGCTGGTTTGGAAGCGCCCAGCGCTTTCACCGGCTCCGCCATTGGCTCAAATTGTGCAAAATGGTTGAAATTGAGCAAGGAAAGCCGGGTTTTGTTATTGGCTTGCGGGGGCGCCGCCGGTATTGCGGCAGTGTTCAACAGTCCGATTGCCGGCACTCTTTTTGCCTGTGAAATTTTGTTGCCGGCGTTCTCGCTGCCGGCTCTGGCTCCCCTGCTAATGGCCTCTGCAACGGCGGCTTTGCTAGCCAGCTGGCTGTATGCCGGGCCGCATTTTATCCAGTGGGATTTTGCCTGGAATATGATGGATGTACCCAGTTATCTATTGATTGGGCTGGTTTGCGGGCTTGTTTCGGCCTATATCATCAAGCTTACCCTGTTGGTGTCGCGGCAAATGGCTCGGGTGCGTTCGATTTGGCTGAAAGGATTGCTCGGCAGTGGCATTTTATACGGATTCTTTTTGCTGTTTCCCCAGCTGATGGGCGAAGGCTACAAGTATATTTCAGCTTTGGCGAAGGGACAACTCGAACAAATCACATCCGGCCCTTTGCTGGTGTTTTTTGACCATCCCCTCCTGCTGCTGATTTTGCTGCCGCTCTTTTTTTTAATTAAACCGCTGGTTTCCGGGCTTTCCATCGAAAGCGGAGGAGATGGCGGCATTTTCGGACCCTCTCTTTTCTGCGGAGCTTTTCTGGGCTATTTCTTATATCGTGTATTGACTCTGATGGGAATTCCAGGGTTATCTTCCGGAGCTTTTATCTGTGCCGGGATGGGAGGCATCCTGGCAGGGGTTATGCATGCCCCATTGACGGGGATTTTTTTGATTGCCGAATTGACCGGTGGATTCAAGCTCTTTGTTCCTTTGATGATCGTTTCGGCATTGTCGAGTTTTGTGAGTAAAAATCTGACTCGATTCAATCTTTACAAGTCCATGATTGCGCAAAAAGGGATTGTGCCGGAACCCAAAGAGGAGCAGCTGTTTTTGGAGCATGGCTTGGTACGGCAGGCCATGCAAACCAATTTTGTGGCGTTTCGGCAAAATCAACCTCTGCGGGAATTGCTGAAAACGATGCTGGAAACGCGGCAGGATTTTTATCCCGTGTTGGAGGAAGATGGGGGGTTGGCAGGGATTATTCGGGAAGAGGATATTCGTCCCTTCTTTCTCAGTGAAGGTGTTTATGATTTACTGCTGGCCTGTGATGTGATGCTGCCGCCTGATCCGATTTTGCATTCGAGTGATACTTTGCAGAAAGCCAGTCTTTTTTTTGATCGCATGAAGCGGTGGTATTTGCCGGTTTGCGAAAATGGGCGTTTTGTGGGCTATTTGTCGAAAGCCGAAGTCCTGGAACAGTATCGGCATAAACTAAACGAAAAAGTAGACTTGTTCTGAAATCGACGGTATACACTAGTTCGTCAGGAAACGTCTCCGTTATCTTTGAGGAGTTTCAAGGGATGACTCCGCAGTGCCAGCAGCGCCGGGATCAGAGCCGCTGCCAGGCAGAGACTCAGCGTAAGCAGGCAACCTTTGATGAGGGGGCGCCAAGGTATAACAAAATTCCATCCCATGCCGCCAAAAAAGGTAATATGTGTGGCCATTTTTGCGCTGCAGAGACCGGCAAAGATGCCATAGGCCAGGCTTAGCAGAGTCGCGCTCAGGCCAATTATGACGGCTTCTCCCAGCAAAATGCGCAGCAAGCCCCACTTGCTCAGACCAAGTGCCCGCATGATGCCGATTTCCCGTCGCCGTACTCGGATGGAGGCCAGCGCCGTATTGGCGACGGCGAGGGACATGATCCATAGTAAGGTCAGCGGCATTCTCAGCATGCCGCTGATGACTTGTCCAGTCCGACTCATAATCGATTGCTGCAAAGCCGGCTTTGCAGTCAGCTGAATGGACTCTTCCCGGATCACGGCTTCGCCCCGTCCGGTGACATGAAAAGTCTGTCCAGCTTGGCGTTGCGCGATTTTCTGCAGTTTCTGCCGAAACGGTTTCTCCTCCCAGTGCTTTTCCAGTTCCGCCCAAAAGTAATTCACCCGGTTCAAATTGAAGTTTTTCCGCACGGAAGAATCGGCAGCAAAAATCAATGCTGCGGTTCGTGCATAATGGCGTCGGGTGCCGGAGAATTTTGAGAACCAGTGCCAGCCCTCGAGGCGGATAATCCCGGCGATTTCATAAGTGATTTTGTGTTGCGGGTTATCTGGGGAGATCAGGGAAAACTGATCTCCGGTATTCAGGCCTGTGAGTTCACTGAAGAAGGAGGGAACCAGACAATAATTATCATTTTCGGCAAGTTTTTCCAGGGCTGTCTGTTTGTCCGTCAGGAAAGAAAGCGGGAGCAGGGGGGCTGCTCCGCCATACGCTTCACTTACCGGCATTCCGATCAGAGTAATATTATTTTGACGAATTACATTTTGGCGGATATGGCTTCCGGTAAGATCTTCTGCCAAGGGGCATTGTTCGACAAAAACCGGCAGGCATCGTTGTGCCTTTATGCCGGGAATTTTGCGTACGAGGTCAAGATCCTGAGTCTGGATTCCGCCAGGAACAATGGTTATGAAGAGGTCTGGCAGCCAATCGCCGGGTAAAAAGGGTTTGAGCAGGGAAGCGCTCCAGATGACAATCATCATATAAAAACCCAGACCCAAGCTGAGGGCAATGACGGTGCCCGTGCTGCGCCAGAGATTGGCATCCAATTGAGAACGCAGAAAAGGTAAGGGCAGGCGGAAAACGAAGGCCAGCGGGCGCGTCAGGACGCGCTGGCAGAGCAGCAGAAAGGCGGGAGCCAGCAGAATAAATCCCAGCGCGGTTAGTGGGCTGCCTAACAGGCTGTACAGCTTGACCCGCGGCATCTCTGCAATCCCCGGCTGGGTAATGATGCAAATTTGCAGCAATGGCAGTAGCAGGCCGAGGATACTGAGCCAGAGAGAAAGGTGCCGCCGTTCACCGAGTTGCAGCGGCTTCAAGGCACTAAGCACGTCAATGCGGGAGGCTCGCCAGGCCGGAATTCCGGCTGCAGCCAAGGCTCCGAGCATGCTACAGCACCCAGTCAATACAATGCTCCAAGAGCCAATCAAACGGAACATGCTTTGGCGTTGCAGCGGATTGCTTAGAATGGCGGCTTCGGAGAAGAATCGCATCAGAATACTACCAGAGAGCAAGCCGCCGAGCCAGCCGAATAGGCCATAAACGAGGCTTTCCAGCAAGATCGTTTGCATCAGTTGCCGCCGGGTCAGTGCAACGGAGCGCAACAGCGCATATTGGCGTACCCGCTCATCCACTCCCATGCTCAAACTGCTGAAAATAATAAAAAAGCAGATCAGCATCGACAAGCCGGTGGCGGTCCAGCTTTGCATTCGGAGGCGGCTGTTGGCGCTGCTGCTTTGTTGTTTCGCCCGAAGCAGCATGTCGGCATCCACCAGGATTGTGGAGTTCTCCGTTTTGTCGGGAGAAACGAAGTTTTTCGCTTCGGTCCGCTTTTTCCCTGCGGCCCAACAAGTTGGCAGAGGGCCTCCGGCGATTTCTTCTGCAAGCTTCCAGGGCACGTAAATTCCGTTCAATAGGGGCTGTTGCCAAGCCGTTCCGATGCTGTTCCACAATTCCTTGTTGCGCTTGTTGCCGCCATCTTCGATGATGCCTGTCACCTGCAGCGGAAAGGAACCCGCAAACGAGCCAACGCTGAATACATCATTCAGCTGTAATTGCTGCTGTCGGGCAAGCGAACTGCTTAGCACACAGGGCAGAACCTTGAATTCCGTTACGGGTTTTCCGGAAATCAGCCAGGTGCCTTCCTGTAAAGGGCGAGGTGGGGTCTGAGCGTCGCAGCCGATCAGGATATGAATTCCTCTAGGCAAGCCTTTCAGCGGCGGCGGTGCCGTCATCGGATGTTGCCGGCAGGTGACCTCCAGCATGCAGAAGCGATCCAGCCGGGAAAACTCCGGAGGAGCTTCGCTGCCGGGAGTCAGCCAGCCAGGCAACGACGAATGCGGGATATTTTTTTTTGTCAGTAGAAAAAAATCATATTTATCCAGCAGTTCAGAAACGGATTCCGTGTCCATGTCTGTCAGGGCGCCATCATAGCTGGCAACCGTCCAAGCGACTAGGGTCGATGCCGCAATCATGCCCAATATCGTCAGCAGAGCACGAAAGGGATTACTGAGCAAATTGTAAAATGCGAGCTTGAGGGGAAAGAATCCAAGGTGGATGCTTTTCCTCATGCGTAGCAGGGGCGGCGGGAATGGATCCGTATTAGCGATGTGCTTCATGTTACTATCAGTCCGTTTCTGAATGCTTGCCAAGCGAAATGTGCCGTCTTCTTTTCTCCGTTGGCAGCGGTGCTAGCTTGCTTCCCCGTTCACGCTTTGGCGGTCGCAAGCGACCGCCAAAAGAACGGCAGATGTGCCGTCTCGTTTTCTTCGTAGTGCATCTCCAAGTTCCCCCGTTTTGGCGAGTGCTTTTCCCCTGGCAGAAGTCTGGGCTTAAGCATGGTTATGCCGGTTTATGAATTAGCGCCAACCGATCGTTTCACTTGTGGATGCCCGTCCGTGTTCGTCCGTGTTTCAGCAGACCATGCGGCTGTATTTTCCGGCCAGTTCGAGTGCTTTCAATGCCGGAGTGATAGGGATTTCCCCAGTAATTTTGCCATCCAGCAGAACCAGGACTCTTTTTGCCCAGAGTGCGACTGCGGGTTCATGGGTTACCATCAGGATGGTTTTGCCATCCTGTTCAGAAAACTGCTGAAGTTGTTGACAGAGTTCCTGGCTGGCCATGCTGTCAAGGCTGCCCGTTGGTTCATCTGCCAGAATGACAGAAGGCGAAATCATCAGTGCTCGTGCGATGGCGACTCTTTGTTGTTCGCCGCCGCTGAGGCTGGCTGGGCGACGTTGCAGTTTGTCGGCAATTCCCAAGCGTTCAACGATGCTGCGCAGGCATTTTTGATCCGGTTTTTTCCCATCGGCATAAAGCGGCAAGCAGATATTATCCTGGACGTTTAAATTAGGCAATAGGTTGAAGGCTTGAAAAACAAAGCCGATTTTCTGGCGGCGCAAAGCGGTCTTTTGCTGGTCATCGCAAGCGCTGATGTTTTCACCATCGAGCAGGATTCGTCCTCCATCGCAAGGCGTCAGGCCGGCAATGCAATGCAGCAGGGTGCTTTTACCGGAGCCGGATGGCCCCATGATGGCAATGAAGTCGCCTTCTTCAGCTGTTAAGGATACCGACTTGAGCACTTGGACTTTTGTTTCTCCAGCAGAGAAAGTTTTTAGCAGTTGCTCAACTTGTAAGGGTGTGTGTGCCTTATTCATGATATTTGCCTGGAAGTGTGAGAGGTGGTTTACTGATACGTGACATTGGAATTTTCAGATACCCCCATGCTGACATTGGCGGCGCGTGGTCCGAAGGGATATTGCGTATTGCAGGGGGGATCCCAAGTCTGTCCGGGTACCAGGTTATGACCGTTGTCCTGAAGAAGAATTTCAGAATTCATGCGGACGAAGCCGCAATGTCCGTCCAGATAAACGGCATTGCAACAGCGATTATGTCGGAAGGCAATATTTCCAAGGCTGCTCCGGTCACAACGCGACAGAGGTAGGGCGGGGTAGAAGCCGACGTGTTCATCTCCTTCTTGATACTGATAGTCACACCAAGTGATGGATTTGGATGGTTGCTTCAGCCGGGAATCTCCAATTTTGACGAAATCGACGACAACCCCGGTCGAACGTCCGCTACGGGAATTGGAAAGCAGGTTGCCACTGCCACCATAGGAGACCAGCAAGTCGTTCCCGGTTTGCTGTGACAGGCCCAGCCGCCCCAGCTGCTTTGTCGCGCCATCTCCGGGGCAACGAGTAATTCTTTCCGGCAGAGCTCCCGCTACAGAACAGGCAAAGGCCTCGACAAAACCGCTCTCGGGTTTAAGATAAGTCTGGACATCCGGGAGATAATCTGACCAGGACAAGGAATATAACGCGGTGGCCAGCCCATACTGTTTGAGAAGATTACTGCAGGCCGCCGATTTTGCCTTCGCCCGGGCTTTGCCCAATGCCGGCAGCAGCATTCCTGCCAAAACAGCAATCAGAGCAATCACTGTCAGCAGTTCAATCAGTGTAAAACGTACTATCTTTTTGAAAGCCATAAGCTATATTCCTAACAGATACTCCAGTGCAACAATTCTAACAGCATTATTTTTACTTAACCAGCAAAAAACATGCCAGGAAAAACCCCACAGGCAAAGTCAATCTTTCCAGCAAACTGCTCCAACTTCGGGCAGGGACTGCCCCGTTTACGGGCAGTTGATGTTCAAAAGCTAGGATAAGCTCATGTCCGCTCCGATGCGCATATTATTCCTTGACAGTTCCCCCTTTTGCGGGGGGGCGCAGGAGAGTTTCTGGAGCCTCGCAGAAGCCTTGCCTACTGAGAGGTTCCAGGTATTGCTGCTTTCTGCGGATCACAGCAATGCTGGATTATTGGCAAGAGCGCAGGCAAATGGGCTTGCTTCGCAAGCGTTTTTTGCCCGGCATTGGTCTTTTTCCGGTTCCGGACTCTGGCAGTTTTGCGGCGATTTTCTGCGTTTTCATTCGGTCTTGAAGCAGATGCAGGATGAGTTTCAGCCGGACCTTATTCATGCGAACTGTTTGCGTTCACTGTTATTGCTATCTCGACGTCGCTGCAGGGGAGTCCCGCTTTTGCTGCATGATCGGGATATCCGCTGCCCGGCTTTGCTGCCACGTCTGCTGGGCGGACGGCTCCACATGCTTGCAGCGGTTTCGGGGGCGGCTGCCGAAAAATGGCAGGGGCTGCTGGCTCCGGAACGCATCCGGGTGATTGCAAATGGTTTTTCCCTGCCGCCGTTTTTCCCTGCCGAACACGTTTCGTCTCCAGGAGGTACATTCACTCTGCTCCAAGTAGCGGATTTTGTGGCCTGGAAGAATCATCGCCTTTTTTTGCAGGTTATCCGCAGTCTGGTGGGGCGCATCCCGGGGCTGAAAGGCGTTATCCGCGGACGGGTGCGCACGGCAGCGGAAGAAAAATTACGTCAGCAGATCGAGCAGGAACGCCAACAGCTCGGGCTGACTGAAATCGTGGAAATTATCGACAGTCCTGGCAGTGCTATCAAAGAGCTGTCTCAGGCGGATATTCTGCTATCCTGTGCGGAAGCTGAACCGTTTGGCCGCGTTCTGATTGAGGCTTTGGCTCTGGGGAAAGTTGTTGTGGCTGTCGCTGGCGGCGGCCCGTCCGAGATTTTGGCAGGCGGGCAGGCTGGCAGTCTTTGCCCGGCTCGGGCGGAGGCTCTCGCTGCTGCAGTTCTGGGCTGGTACGAACAGGGAAAATTCCGAAAAGCCGCTGCTGCTGCCAGAGCCATTGCAGAACGCTATTCCTTGTCCGCTCATGTCCAAGCAATCACTGGGCTTTATGCCGAATTGGCGGCAGAAAAAGCGCAGTCTTTTAAGCCCTGAAGATGGCTCCCATGCGTTTGCCCAGTAGACAGGAGGCCGCCAGCATCGACAGGCCTAAAAAAGCCATCGTCCAGAGTCCCAGAGCCGAGGCGAGCGCCTGACCCTGTCCGAGCAGGGAAGAGAGCTCATAGATGGCTTTGGTGATCGGGAAATAGGCGGCTTTATGGGCAAGGATTAGGGAATCTGATACTTCCAGCATGGAAAAACTGAAGGTCAAAATACTCCCTGCAATCAGATTGGCGGCAATCAGAGGTACCGTAATGCGGCGGAAAGAGGTTAGCGGGCCGGCTCCCAAACTGGCGGCGGCCTCTTCGAAGCTGATGGAAGTTTGTTGCAGCCCTGCCACTGCTGAGCGGACAATGTAGGGCAGGCGTCGTACGGCGTAAGCAATCACCAGAAGAATGGTCGGATTGCGTACCGGATCCAAACAGTGAAACAGATGCCCTTTTTGGGACAGAGCCAGATAGCCGAAGGCCAGCACTATACCCGGCACGGCCAAAGGTAGCATCATGCAGCCATCCAGTAGCCAGCCCCACTTGCCTTTGCCGCGGACGATGACATAGGCGGCAAAAGTGCCAAGGGCGAGAGCCAACAGCAGTGCAAACGAGGCGTATCGCATGCTGTTGATGATACTGGGAATGGTCAGGCTGTGTCCCAAAGCGGCTTGAAAATTCTGCCATCCCAGGGAAGTCGGGAGAATGCTGCGGTACCAGTTTTGTCCGAAGGCCATCCCAAGTACGCCCAGATGGGGCAGAATACTGAACAGACCGATCGAAGTAAAACACAAGACCACAAGTACGTTTTTCCAGCCCTGCAAGGGGAGGGCGCTGACACTATGACCGGCCTTATTACTCATGGCAAAACTTTTGCGGCCAAACCAGAATTTTGCCAGCACATAGGCCAGCCCGGAGAGCAGCATCAGAACGGTGACCAATGCATACGGCATCGGATTGTTGCCCAGCTCATTGAGGCCGGAAAAAATTTGTACTGCGGTGGTACGTCCATAGTTCAGCATCAAAGGGGTGCCTAATTCGGTGAACGACCAGATGAATACCAGCGTGCTGCCGGCAAAAATGCCGGGCATTACCAAGGGCAGGGTGATGCGCCGGAAGCGCTGGAAACCCACACAGCCATAATCGGCAGAGGCTTCCAGCAATGCGGGATCAATATTTGCCAGTGCGGCGACAATATTCAGATAGAGGATCGGAAAAAGGTGCAGGGCTTCCAGAAGGACAATGGCTGCAAACCCCCCGGCAAACCAGTCGGGCTCCTGCCCTGAGCTGATGATGCCAAGACGCAGCAGCAGCATATTGAAGGCGCCATATCGTCCAAAGATGCATTGCATCCCCAATGCTCCGACAAAGGGAGCCAGAATCATCGGCAGCAGCAAGGCAGCGGTCAATAGGCGCTTGCCACTGAAATCATAGCGGTCGGCCAGCCAGGCCAAGGGCAAGGCCAGCGACAAGGATAACAAGGTCGTGCAACAGGCAATCAACAACGAATTCCAGAGCCCGTTCCGATATAGGGGATTGCGGAAAATTTCCGCCAGATAGAAGAAGGTGAAACGCCCTTCGCTATCCGTGATGCCGCCCCGCAAAACCTGAAAAACAGGCAGGAAAAAGAACAACGCGAAAAAAACGGCGCTTACTAGCAAAAACAGGTTGAAAACGAATTTTCTCTGCATGACGAAGCGATCCTTGAATTTGCAATGATGACAAATGGTATTTTATTATAGTATTACGAAAATTTCGCCAACGGCAGTAATGGGCAGCGCCAGCAAATTTACCTGTCGTTCTGCATAATTTACTCTATCAAAGGGGAAAGCTCCAGTGACAAAGATTGCTTTTATCAGTGATATCCATGGAAATCTCGAAGCGTTTCAAGCCATTTTGGCGCAGCTGGACGAAGTGTCTTGTGATCAGATCATTTGTTTGGGGGATGTTGTCGGCTATGGCGCCAATCCGACCGAATGCATCCGGATCATTCAGGAACGCAAGATTGTGACGGCGATGGGGAATCATGATGAATATGTTACCTTGCTGATGGATCCCAAGCTGGATCGGTTGCGGGCCGAAGTTCGTGATGCGATCCTCTGGACGCAGAGTCATTTATCGATGGAGGATCTGCGCTGGCTTTCCAAATTGCCAATGCGGATTGTTACTGCGGAATTCACCGCGATGCATGGCTCGTTTGTGCCGGTTCCCTGGGCGTACTGCTTGGATGAAAATACGTTTGCGGCGAATTTTAAGTATCAAGAGGTCCGTCTGGCCTTTTGCGGCCACAGCCATTCACCGTTGATCGGGATTGAAATTCCTGATGAACTCCCCTATGTGGATTATATTCGGAAAACCGTTATTAAAGACAGTGACAAAGTCATGATCAATGTCGGCTCGGTCGGCCAACCCCGGGATAATGATCCGCGTTCTTGTGCCGTGATTTTTGAGGTCGAAACCCGGACGGTGGAAATGCTGCGGATCGAGTACGATGTTACTTCTGCTCAAGAGAAAATCCGTGCTGCGGGTTTGCCAGAACGCTTTGCCGCCCGCCTGGCTCTGGGGCGTTGAATGAGTGCTTGCCCATCCTGCAGAAAACCGGTATTGATTCATGCATAATAATGTCTATTTTCAGGAACTTAAGCAACATTTGCTTGCTTTGGAAAATTTGAATCCGGAATTATCGGTTTCGGATCGCGCGCGTCTGTTTGAGTTGGCCGTTTTGGTTGGCGAGCCTGGCTTTGTTTATTGTGTCAGCCAGTTTGAACGGCTGCTCGCTCTCTATCAGAAAAGCCCAGTCAAGCATTATGGTCAGGCGACTCTGCAGGAGTATTTTGACGAGTTGGCGCGCAATGCCAAACTTTTGCAGGTCGCTGGCGAAATTACTCCGTTGCCACTACCAACAGGGCAAACAACCCGCTCGATGTCTTCCGCACTGGTGCCCTACAAGAGCCAGGAATTCAGTGTCTTGGATCGTTGCAAACTACTGAACCGCGCGGAGATTTCCCAAGCTTTGACCCGAGCGGTGGATGCCTTCCGGCGTCGGCTCGAAGTCGTCGACACCGTCTTGGAATTGGCGTTGCGAGTGCTCTGGATTCTTTCGCCACAAGGCACGGAAAACTGGATTCTCGCCTATCTGAAGGCAAATAATGGCAATCTGGATCCCGACCTTATCCGGGAAATCCTGCGGGTCACCTCTGGCAGTCAAGGTCTCAGCCGTAATTTTCTGGGCTGGGTGGAAATCTGGGCTGCCGATGAGGCTTTGCAGGAATATTGGCCGTCGGTGACCGCGTATTCCGATAAATTGCTTTGTGCTTATGCTTTGCGCGGTTGGAGCAGAAAATATCGCGTGCGAAGTGGCGTGCTGGCGCATCTGCAGTTGCTCGTGAAGCAGAATTCTCTGCAGGATGAACCGCTTATGAAATGGCTGAGCAATGCCCTGGAAAGCTTGGGCGACTGCGTGCAGCGTTTTATGCTGCTGGAACTCGGCAATGAAAAACAGGAACGCGAATGGTTGCAGGTCACTCTTTTCTGGGAACTGAACCGGATTTGCTCCCTGTACCGCCCCGTTCTGATCGCAGCGGATCAATCGTTACGCCTACCGGACGGAGCGGCTCACCTGGCGATGGCTTTCCTGGGTCTGGTCGGCAAGGGCTTTGCCGAATGGGAGGAGCGAATACTGAAAATGGCCGAAAAAGTCATCTTGCGCTCCTTCCTCTATAGTCTCAAAATCGGGCGTTCCCCCGTTGAAACGATCCGTCAATTGACTTTTAATGATCCGGCCAGTTTTAATTTCGCCTGCTCTCAACTGGATTTTCTTAGTGAGCGCTTTGACTCTATGCAACAGCGCGATCGGGTCGTGGAATTTCTGGCAACTTTTTATGCCAGCTACCGACGCCCGCACTTATTGGCGATCGAAGTGGCAAAGAGATACCGCAATCTGATGCGCCTCCTGCACGAAGACTATATCAGCAATATTTTGACTGCGGAACAATTGCAGCAAGTCCAGCAACACGGCGTGTTGCGGGAGATCAGCGGCATGGCCGCCGCCGCCCGGCATTTTCTGGATCATCGCAGAGCTTTGCAAAACAGTCTGGAAGAGATGGTCGCCAGTGAAATGGAATTTGTACAGGAGACCCGTACCCGGCGTCTGAAAGTCATCCGCGAGATGCTGGATTGACGGCAGGCGCTTTTATTCCGGCAGCCAATCACCCTGAAAGACAAATTGCACCGGCCCAGTCTGGGTCAGCTGATAGTCGTCATCGATGCTGACGAATAACTCCCCACCAGGCATATGTACCGTTATCGGAGAATCACAGAGCCCGAGCTTGCAAACACTCGCCGCACAAGCACAGGCACTTGATCCGGAAGCCAGAGTATAACCGGCTCCGCGTTCCCAGATCTCAATGGCCACTTGGTGACGATCCAGGACTTTCAGAAATTGGACATTGGTCTTATGGGGGAAAAGGGGGTGTGTCTCGAGCAAAGGGCCGAATTCGCGAGCCAATTCTTGGTCGATTTCCGAGCAGAGCACAATGCAATGCGGATTGCCGATACCAGCTGCACAAAAGGTGAATTCTCGGCCTTTCAGGGTGATTTTTTCTTGCAGGACTTCTCGCAGCTGGCCGGCTACCGGGATATCCCTGCTGAGGAAGCTGACAGACCCCATGTCGACCTGGATTTTATTTCTGGGATCGAATATTCTGGCTTCGACCTGCCCGCCCAGCGTATTCAAGCGAAAAGGCGCCTTGTCAACTAAGCCGATATCAAACAGAAAACGGCTGAATATGCGCAAGCCATTGCCGCTTTTTTCCGCTTCACTCCCATCCGGATTGTAAATGCGCAGCGCTGCCAGGCTGTTCACGACCTGTTCGTCGGAAAGCTTGGCAACCGCAGTGATTTGGCTGAAGTCGGCTGAACCCGGGAAAAAAGGCCCCAGCAGAATGCCATCGGAACCAACCCCAAGATTTCGCTGGCAGAGTTGGCAAATGCTCGCCTGATCCAGGGGTGCTGTCAGCTCGTCCGGATGAAGGACAATGTAATCATTACCCAAACCATGATATTTTCGTAGTTTCATCAATTCCACGTTTCCATATTTGGGATGCGACAAAAAACACCTTGTCAATGATCCGGATAAGACCTTATTGCTTACCATCTGCCACATTGTAATATACTGCCGGCAGTGTAGAGTGACAGGCAGGGATGGTTTTAAAATTTTTCAAGCGAGCTGTTGGAACCTCTTTTTAACCGTTTCTCAGACCGATTACCATTTTTGAGCCTTTGTGAAACTTCACTTTTTTGTCTGTCCGCATGTCATTTGTCTGCTGGCAATGCTGGAAAATTGTTTTTTTGAGAATACGTTAAGGCTTGTTGAACGAAGTTTGTTCTTGGTTGGGAATTCGGGAGACATCATTTATGGAAAAGCAAGTACTTCGCAAGGTGTCGGTTGAAAATCTGCGGCATGATCTTTTTTATTTATGCCGGGATCCTCTGTCGTTCAGGACAGTATCCTATACGATTCCCTGGCATGAAAAAAATTCACTTGAGGAAGCGGATGATTTTATTGCCAGTGAGATGCGGAATTTTGCCGGTAGTGTTGAGTTGCTTCCGAACAAAGTCCGTCCGTTCCGGTGTGACAGCAGTAAACCCTTGCATCACTGGTATTCTGCTCCGCTGGAATCGGACAAATGGTATGATGCGCGTAACATTGCGGTCACGCTGCCGGGCTCTCAGAATCCTGAAGAAATCATCCAGCTTGTTTCCCACAAGGACTCGATGAGCTGGATCAATTCTCCGGGAGCGCATGACAATGCGGTTGGTGCAGTTGCGAATATGGAACTGGTTCGGGTGCTGTCGACTCTTGAACTCAAGCGCACGGTTCGTGTACTTTTCTGCAATGAGGAACACCACCCCTGGCACAGCAAAACGTATGCCGATGCGGCCAGCAAACGGGGCGACCGGATCATTGCAGTGATGAATCAGGATTCGCTTTGTGGCAAATCAGACGAGGTCTTAGCTGCGGGCATCAAAACGAATGTATCGGCATACAGTACGCCGGAAGGCAAGGCGCTTGCGGAATTTATTGTTTCCGAAGCGGTGCGCTATGATATTCCGATTTGCGCTTCTGCGGTATTCAAGGAACGGGTCAATGATGACGACGGCAGTTTTATCCTGGCCGGTTACCCTGACACAGTTCACAATCTTGGTTCCCTGCCTTACGCGGATCCGCAGTATCATCTAGCCGGCGACATTCCCGAACGCGTGGATCTCATCAATCTGCAACTTGCTGTGCAATTGATCCTAGCCAGTATCCTGGATATCGCCGAACATGGTGCCGCACTGTTTCAAAAGCCGGAACAGACTCCTTGAGCGGGGAAGCGGGATTTTGTAAGTTGTAAGTTGTAAGTTGTAAGTTGTAAGTTGTAAGTTGTAAGTTGTAGGTTGTAGGTTGTAGGTTGTAGGTTGTAGGTTGTAGGTTGTAGGTTGTAGGTTGTAGGTTGTAGGTTGTAGGGGACGGGCTGAAGCCCGCAGGGGCCACGCAGACTAAAGTCTGAACTACAAACGTATCTATCCGACGAACGTACCTGCCCAGAAATGACCCCATGGCGCAGGGTGGAATCTTCCGGGAACGGGAGCGGATCCGGAGCTGGAAGCTCCGGCCACATTCTGGGGAGAATCCGGGAACGGGGAAGCGGGCTGAAGTCTGAACTACAAACGTATCTATCCGACGAACGCGCCGGTCCCGAAATGGCGGGGAACGGGGGAACGGCTCCAGCTATGAACCGCCGGCACTTAGGGTCATTTTGTCATGCGTCTCAAAACGGGCGCGAGCTATGGAGCGCCGGCGTCCTCGCCCATCCGCGCTAACTTAACCTAAAAAAACTGAAGTTTCAAGCACATTCATCACATAACAATAGCCGATTTGCATGGTTATCCCAAAAAGCGTATTCCGTTCGATTTGCTAGCCCCGTAGGGGCGGCCTCATCTTAGCCCCGGGCAACGCCCGGGGTAGGTGAGTGGTTTGTAAATAGCACCCTGTAGGGGCACCTCAATGATTCGCTTCACACCCCGATATATTTTAAGTTAGCGCCAATAGGCGTCCTCGCCGGCATCAAGTAGCGCGGTTCGGTTTCGTCTCGAAAACGGAGGTGCCCGGGAACGGGGAAACGAGCTGAAGCTCGCTTTTGACGCAGACTGAAGTCTGTACTACGAGCCCGAGCTAAAGCTCGCTTTTGACGCAGGTCTGAACTACAAATGATATTGCCCCATGTTCTTATTCGTTCTTTTTTGTAGCTGAGGAAGAAGGGGTCTGCGGAAGACGGAAAAGTTTACGCCAGAAGTCTTCAAACAGCAGAAAAACAATGATCAGAATTGCGGCAACTACAAACAAAATTCCAAAACCAACTAATGCATAAAGCAAAAAACCGATGAGATTCATTTCGCTCTCCTTCGAGTTCAAGGTATTTCAATAAATAGATTCAGAGTAGGGTGAGATTGGGGAAACCTGCTGAATACATTTTATAGTCGAAGGGGAAGATGGGCACAGACCTGGCCGGCAGAAAACGTTTTTTTGCACAGAATAATGTGAAGTGAGGCGGGTTTTCCTAGTAATATTAAGGACTGCCGGTGTAGAATGACCACGTTCGGCTGAGCACCGGAAACGTGCATCGCACTTTCCATAAAGGCCGGGATGAATTCCATCTTTCCGGCGATTTGCCTGGAAAGCAGTTCTGCGTCCAGGCTGGTCTGAGTGTTATAAAAACAAAAAGCCGGCAAAGAAGAGATTCCCAAAGCCAAGATCATCACTATGAGTTGTGCTATCTTCTGCCTCACCGAGTGCTGCCTCTCGAATATATTTCAAGGGTGTTTTGCTCAATCAATGTTAATACTATACTTCCTCTTCACTGCAATTGCATGCCATGCAAAAGTGAATCCAATCACGGGAAGACGAAGCCGTCGGGCAATGTGGTATTGCGTTTGCACCATTCCATCTGGTCTTCGCATTGATTGAAGGCTTCGCTGATGGTATCGCAGACACAGGGCGGGCATTGTTCGTTGAAAGGCAGGCAGTGATTGGAAGAATCCAACAGCGTCAGGGTGACCGGAGCTGGAATCCGATACGGCTTAATCGTTTTCCGCAGAGCGATGCCGCGCCGTACGCCCGCATAGATCAATTCACAGGCTCGCGCCGGAATCAGCGAACAGGCCATGTAAGGCGACAGGGCTTCCTTAACAACGGCTTTCTCAATGCCAGGGATTTTTTCGGCTACTTCAGCCGTGATTTTATCATCGCCACTGATAAACACGGTGGAAACGGCCTTGTCGCCGGCGATTGCCGCCGCCATTGAGGCCTCACTCAGATAAAGGTCTCCGTTGTTGACTTTCCAGAGAGAATGTGGAGTGATCGCACAGGGGGTGCCGCCCATGGCATGCATTCCGATCAGTACCATTGCATCAACGCTGGAATCAAGAAGATTCAACCATTCTGGCCCGCTGAAATTGCGTCCATGAATGATGCGACAGCGCGGATCAAGTTCCTCAAAGAAGATATTATATCCGGAACCATGACTGTCATTGATGATCACTTCATCTGCGCTACTGTCAAATGCCGCTTTCACTGCAGCCTTGACTTCATTGGTCAGCAGGCGATACATGCGCTGCCGGTGAGCAAAGTTTTCTGCGCTTTCATTTCGCCGGTTTTCAAAAAAGCAAAAGCCAGCCACGCCCTCGATGTCCGTCTGGATATAGATTTTCATGCGAGTTTCCTTGTGTTGCTTAAGCGGACTGCATTTCAGCGATTCGGTTGGTACAGATTTTATCCACTCCCAGGCGGGTATAATGCGGATAGAGCCGAGGCTGATCCATCGTCCAGGTCATCACCTTGATGCCTTCCCGGTGCGCGGCAAAAACCAGGTCTTGATGGACTCCGGTATAGCAACAGTGAATCCAGGGAAAATGATGTTCGACCGCCAAAGCCAGCAAGCTGCCTCCCTGCGAACCCAACAGGGCCAGGGGGATTTCCGGATCCGCTTGGCGGACTTGCAGCAAGGCTTCCAGATCAAAGGAAGACACGACATGACGGGCTCCCTTGGGTGCATAGCGCTTGAGCAACCCGGTCAGGCGTCTGGCATCCCGGAGGCCGCCGGCAAATTGTTTAACTTCGACGTTGAAGGTGACATTGCTTTCCAGTGTGAGACGCAACGCTTCTTCTAAAGTCGGAATTTTTTCGCCGGCGAAAGCGGAGTTTTTCCAGTTGCCGGCGTCCAATTTTGCCAATTCGGAAAGCGTATGTTCCGCAATTGGACCCTGCCCGGTGCTGGTGCGATTCAGCGTCGCATCATGCATGACGATCAACTCTGCATCCGAGCTGACATGGACATCCAGCTCAATGGATGTTGCTCCTACTGCAATGGCTTTGCGAAAAGCCAGCAGGGTATTTTCGGGATAAAGGGCACTGTAACCACGGTGTGCCTCAAGAATCGGCTGCATAGATGAACTCCGTCTTTTTAAATGTTTTATGGATAAAAAACAGTTTTAGCGGAAGCCTCCCCGGTTCGCTCGTCCGCCAAAGGGTTGCTGTGCCTTTATTTTCTGCTGGCTGGGTTTTTCCAGGTAGAGAGCAAACCATTGTTCTCCAAGGGCGGCAAAGCTGAAACGTTTCGTCCGACCATTGACCAGGTGTTCCCAGTTTTGTTCCAGTACCGGGCTTTCACATTTCTTTTTGCCTTCATCCAAAATAGCGACGGCTTCGGAAATGCGGTTCTCCTTAAACAGTATCCAGGAATAGGTCGCATAAATCATAATGCCTTTTTCATCCTTGAAACGACCCGTACCCTTGTAAAACGCTTTCTCCAGTTTTTTTAGTTCGCCTTTTTTATACATCAGTACCATTTGCATGGCCAAGGTCAGGGGATCGAGCACCAGGGCTTTTTCCAGAAGAGGGCCCGCCTGCGCAAAATCTTTGATCTGAAAAAGCATTTGCCCCTTAAAGGTGTTGTATTGACGCAGGGCAAGCAGGTTCCATTTTTGAATCGGTTTCAGGTCATCAAGCAGGAGGATGGTCTCCCGAATGCTGTCGGCCTGTTCTTTTTCAATCCGAGCCTGAAAATTGGCGCCGCCCTGCATCTTGTTCTGCAGAGCCATCACCTTTCGCCGCAGTTGTTCCTGGCTGGCAACAATTTTTGCCTGTACGGCAGTAAAAATCCGCTCCATACGTTTTCGGATTATATAGGTAATTGGGAGAGCTACTGCTACGAATCCGGTGAAAGAGGCCAGCGAGGCCCAGCCCCAATGTCCACCTTCAAAACCGTAATAAACTCCAAACCAGGCCAGTGTGGCTGCTAATAACGCGAATAAGATCGTCAGCACTTTCTTGTTCTCCTTGAGAAATCGCAGTTTTCAAAACAAAAGACTGCCGGTGTTCACCGGCAGTGAGGAATACGGGATAGGAATGAGAAGCCAAAAAATCAGCAGCGGATCAAGGCTGTCAGTGTCGCCCTTTTTTATGAACAACCGTGGTGGGAGTTTCGGCGGCATCAGATTGTTTTGGACGGCTGAAAAACGGAGTCAGGGTCAATTCGCCGCGAATCGGATCCGTAGTATTGATTAGGAAGTCCATTTCCATGCGCGCCTGCAGAGAATCCCCTGTATTATGATTTTTCCAAAGCTGTTCTTTATTATTGAAACGCCAGTCTTTTTTAGGCAATTGCCAGGCATTGACGAAGCCGATTAGGCTGTAATCCGGCAAAAACACCGTAACCCCACTTTTGGCAGTGCGGATGATGCTACCACGTAGGCGCAACATCGGATTGTCGGCTTTCTGCTGCATCATAAAGCGCAATTTCATGCGGTCGGCCGCCGCATAACTGGCTTGATCACAATTTTCTTCCAGCGCAGAACAAACTTGCGCCAAGGGTAAAACCTGCTCGGCAGTACGGGGTTTAAGCCCTTGGTCGTAGGTCAGCAGTTGCTGATGGATGAGCAAATCCGGATAGCGCCGGATCGGGCTGGTGAAATGACAGTAATTCGTTTTCCCCAAACCAAAATGTCCTTCGCAACGAAGCCCATAATTTGCCCGGGGTAAATGTCGCAGAAAGGTCATTTGCAACAGCTCCTGCAAGGGGTGGTTCGATAGGGTTTTTAGGAAATCTACCAGTTTCTTACGGGTATTGAAGGGTTTGACTTTGCGGCTCAGAATTTGAGCAACCTGGACGGAGAATTCATGCATGGAATCCGCTTCGGGTTCCGCATGATTGCGGAAAAGGCCAGCAATCTTTTTGCTTTGCAATTCTTCTGCGATGCATTGATTGGCCGCCAGCATGAATTCCTCAACTAGGGCATGGGAGGCATTATGTTCGGTTCTCTGCAGTCCGATGATACGGGAGGGTTGTTCACTGCAAAGCACCCGGATTTCCGGCATTTCCATAGGCAGAAACAGTTCTTGTTCCTGGCGATTGCGGCGCATCGTTTCGGCAACTTCGCGCAGTTTGCTTAGCAAGTCCTGGATTTTAGGCGGTAGGCTCATCTCTCCTGCGTCAAAAAAACGCGTTGCATCATCATAGCAGAGTCGTTTGCTGACTTTAATTATGGTATGCGCCCGGCGGAACGAAAGGATGCGCCCGGATTTCCGCTCGATGCGAATAAATACGGAATGGGCAAAGCGCGGCAGGCCTTCCCGAAGACTGCATAAATCATTCGCCAGAGCAGCTGGCAGCATCGGCAAAGTCCGTCCCGGCAAATATGAGGTAAAGCCCCGCTTCTGCGCAGTCTTGTCCAAAAAACTTTTGGGTTGCACATAGCTGGCGACATCCGCAATATGAACGCCCACCGTGAATTCGTTCTTCCCAGGTCCCTCCGTACAGGACAAGGCATCATCGTAATCCCGGGCATCGACCGGATCAATGGTCACGGTTAACAGCTTAGTGCAGTCTTCCCGCGGAATGTCGAGCGCCTGAAGGGCGGCGGCTTTCTCTTCCTCACGCAGCGTATATTTCGAGGGGATGTCAAATTCTTTGACGATGGCATTTAAATCGGCACTGACATTGCCGCTAGCAGCAATGCGGCTACTCAGTTTGGCACAAAGACCACCACCCGCGGGATGCTCATCGAGTAAGACCGCCTGAATCCAATCCCCCTCCTGGCTTTTGCTCAAAATGTTTTTCCCGTCATCCTCCAGCAGGGAAAGCAGCGGCGGTAATTCTTTACGCAGGGGGCGGATCGCCCAGCCTTGACCATGGCGCACCAGGCAGCCGACAATCTCACCGTGTTTGCGTTCCAGAACCTGTAGAATTTCGCCGCTGGGGCCTTTGGGATTATCAGTATCGGTGACCTGCAGCTGTACGAGATCCCCGGAGATCGAGCGTCCCAGCATGCCAGGTGGAATGAAGATATCCGGATCTCCCGTCTGTTCACCTGTCAGCGTGACAAAACCAAAGCCCTGGGTGTTGACATGCACCCGACCCTGTACCTGAGAGGACGCTTGGGCGGCCTTAAAGCGTTGCCCGCTGAGGGCAACAAGCTGCCCCTCGTGCAATAAATCCTGAAAAAGTCGACGAAAGCGTTTTTCATCAATATTACCAAGTTGCCGCCGAAGCGCAGGACGGCTGAGACCCTCTGCGGGAGCGGCTACCATCAAACGCAGTATCTCCTCCTTCATTTTCTGGTCATTTGCCATAATTTTATTCAGTTTCCTCTTCTGTTTCTTCCCTGCTATTGTGAAGATGCGGCTTTAAAATAATGTAAATCCTGTTTCGCTGATTTCAATGCCATACTTAAGGGATTATAGTATTCCTATAGCCTGCTCCCTTCCATGGAGGCAATACGCTGGCTGGTTTTGCTGAAATTGATCACTTTAACATGAATAAGGGAAAAGAATGACAACCTTTGCCTCAAAATCCGGTTTGCAGATGGCTTTGACTTCGCTCGAGAAAAAAGAAATTTTGCAAAAAGCTCTGGCGGCGGTGGGTCGGCCTTTGAAAAAGGTGCTGATTGTGCCTCCGGACATCACCCGTCTGAACTCCAATGCCGGTTTTTTGACTGATACGCTTTACAAATTGCTCAGCCCGACGGCCGAAGTGGATATTATTCCGGCTTTGGGAACGCATTTCCCAATGGGAGAAACGGAACTGCGCGCCATGTTCGGCCCTGATATTCCACTGGATCGCTTCAAGGTGCATGATTGGCGCAATGATGTTATTACTCTCGGGGAAGTTCCCGGTTCTCTGATACGGGAATGGTCGGAAGGTAAACTGGATTATTCGGTGCAGGTGCAGTGCAATAAACTGCTGTTTGCCGGATATGACCTGATCCTGTCCGTCGGACAGGTCGTCCCGCATGAAGTCGTGGGCATGGCCAACTATACCAAAAACATCATGGTCGGAGTCGGCGGCTCGGACATGATCAATAAATCTCATTTTCTGGGAGCCTGTTATGGCATGGAACGCCTAATGGGGATCAATGATACTCCTGTGCGCAAACTCTTTAACTACGGCGCAAAGACCTTTCTGGCCGAAATGCCCATCCTTTATGTGCTTACCGTAATGGCCAAAAACCAGAATACCGGCAGTATGGATATGAAAGGCCTTTTTGTTGGTGACGACGATCAGACCTTTGACCAAGCCGTAAAGTTGAGCCAGCAGAGTAATTTTGACTTGCTTGATAAACCGCTGAAAAAAGTGCTGGTATTTCTCGATCCCGAAGAATTCAAAAGTACCTGGCTGGGAAACAAAGCCGTATACCGCACCCGGATGGCAATTGCTGATGACGGAGAGCTCATCGTTCTGGCACCGGGCTTGAAACAATTCGGTGAGGATCCACAGATTGACAAGCTGATTCGCAAATATGGCTATAAGGGAACGCCGACCACCCTCAAGGCCGTCGAAGAAAATGACGACTTAAAGCAGAATCTCAGTGCTGCCGCGCATTTGATTCATGGTTCCAGTGAAGGACGTTTTACCATCCGTTATTGCCCGGGAACTGGCGTCAGTCGCCAGGAAATTGAAAGTGTGGGTTTCGCCTATGGAAACCTGACTGAAATCGAACAAAAATATCAACCCGGAAAACTGAAGGATGGTTATAACCGTCTCCCCGATGGTGAAGAAATCTTCTATATCAGCAATCCCGCTCTCGGACTCTGGGCACTGAAAAGCCAATTCGGCTTGTAAAAGCAGGTGTGGTCGGCAGTTTTACCCTGCGACAGAAGGTCATTTCGGGACAAACGCGTTCGTCGGATAACTATGCTTGTAGTTCAGCCTTCAGGCTGCGTGGCTCCTGCGAGCTTCAGCTCGCTCCCCGTTCCCGGGTTCTCCCCAGAAAGTGGCCGGAGCTTCCAGCTCCGGATCCGCTCCCGCTCCAGAAAGATTCCACCCTGCGCCATAGAGTCATTCCGGGACGTGTTACGCTCGGGTACGTGTACGTTTGTAGTTCAGCCTTCAGGCTGCGTGGCCCCTGCGAACTTCAGCTCGCATTCCGTCCCCGCTCT
>JBAXYW010000010.1:0-23083 GCA_041670605.1 Lentisphaeria bacterium | reverse complement strand
GTCGAAACTTACAACTCGCCGGGCTCAAGTACATCATCCTGTCCGGAAAACATGTCCCGCTGCCCCAACTCCGGCTCCGGCCAACGCTCATCACCTACGATATTGGCGTCGCCCAAGATTAAAATATACCACCGGCAACCGCCAAACCACACACCAACTTGGTAAAAAGCAAAGACAGAACCACGAACAGGATTTTGCGGATACCAGCGGCGCCATATTTCATGCAGTAGCTCACTCCGAGGCAACGAGGCCAAAAGGCGGGAACGGGAACAGGGGCTCGCAATGGACGCAACCTGTACTACGAACTCCGCCTTCCAAAAAGGAACCGACGATAATAGGCCTTGATGGCCGCCCTTTCCCTTGGGAACGCCGTAAAACAAGCGCTAACAAGAAGACTTGGGTTCCCAAGTATGGCTACGGTCAAAGAAACAAAAACAATTGATCATCCATCCGTTCCTGGTCAGTTTGCTAGAAAAGAACAGTTTTTTCTCTTTGCGCAGACAAACCACGATCGCTGCGATTTATTGCCCATCCGGCGTAGCACTCACAATCCGACTTGAATCTGTTTCCTCTGCTGGATACTTTCCACTACGGCTGCACCAGTTAAAACGGCATAAATGCCATCCTGCAAGGTCGGCAGTGCCGGCGATGGCGGACTGGCAAACAGTTCGGAGAAGAGCAATTTATCGGCTCCGCCATGGCTGCCGGCTTCGTGTTCAATCGGGATTTCTTCCGGGGTGGGAGAGCCAAAGCGGTAAATCCGGATGGATTCCTCGGGAACTGCTTTCATATTGTGGACATCCTCCGCGCTGGATTTATAATTCAGCTGCCTGGCTTCAATCCGTCCATTCTCGCCTTGAAGATGAATAACCTCTCCCTCATAGGAAGCATAAGCACACAGGGAATAGGACGCAAAAACTCCATTCGCAAAACGAATCGAGGCGGCGAAAGTATCCTCAATGTCGATTTCCGGCGACCAGATGCACAGGTCCGGGGTATAAATTGTCGAGTCGAAAAGATCCTTGTTATATTCTCCAACATCCGGGCATTCCGATCGATGCACACACGTATGGCAGTTAATTCCTGAAAACCGGTGCGCTGCTTGGGCCCCATAAGCCAGCAGAGCTCCGGAAGCAGTCACTTCCACCGCATGGGAATCCAGCAGATAATTCATCTTGTCAAAATGATGCGAACTCTTATGCAATTCCAAACCATTGGAATACTTCCGGCGAGAATTCCAACGCCGGAAATAACTTTTGCCATGAATCTGATCGAGGGTCTCCCGGTACTCCAGTGAAAGGATCCGCCCGACAACCCCGGTTTGCAGTAGTTTCTTAAGTGTTCGGGCAACCGGTCGATATCGTGAATTATGACTGGTTACCGCAAAGACTTCGGGATTTCGTTCCTGCGCCGCCAAAATATCCCGACATTGCTGGCGGTTGATACAGAGCGGCTTTTCACAAATCACAGCGATTTTGCGATCCAGGGCACGCACCACATACTCGGCGTGAAAAGCATCCACTGTTCCGATGATCAGCAAATCCGGACGACATTCTTCACAGAGCCGATCAAAATCAGTATATTGCCCCGCTTGAAGAAGCCCGCTCGCACGGGCAAAACCCGCCATTTTACCCGGGTCGATATCCAGCAAGGCCACCACCGTATGCGTCGCACAATACGTTTGCGAAAGCGCAGAAGTAAAAGCAAGCATCCGTAACCCGCAACCGACAATTGCCACCTTTTCCATCCCTTTATCTCCTGTTCATCATACCGAAGAAAATATTTCACTGACTCACTTGATTCTATTTGTTATTACTTTAACTTCTATTATATCGCTTTCTTATTTAAAAACAAATGCAGAAATTGGAAAATGAGGAAGAGATACAATAGATTAGGAGCAAAGTCATGAATTTAATCAGAATGGGATTGAGGATATGGAACGAAAAAAAGATCAGATCTATGGACAATTAAAACGATCAATATTGGAGAATCTGCTGTCTCCCGGGAGTCGTTTACCCCCTGAGGTGGAGCTGGCAAAAAGTCTCGGTGTCGGGCACGTGACCTTGCGGAGCGCCTTGGCGCGCCTCGAAGCGGAAGGGCTGATCGAACGTATCCGCAGCAAAGGCACCTTTGTCGCAGAGAATAGCCGACGGCAAGCCTTTCTGTTGATTCTTCCGGATGGAGCCGAAAACCTCGAAACTCCCAGTCGCTATATTGCTGCCGGCATAGAGGAATATGCAGAAGAAAAAGCCATCACCATTGAGCGTTGCCCAGCGGGGCTTTTCACCTCGTTTTCAGCACGGGAACGGGAAAAAATCCGTACGATGTTCAAGCTCAGCGGTGTAATTGCCGAGACCGGGCATATCCGGATCAATACCAATCTAGTGGTGGCAATCCGTGAGCTTAATCTCCCGACCGTTATTCCACATGGACTTGCGTCTGATGCCGAAAGCAGCGGTTTTTTAGTTTTACGCACGGACGAACGGGCAGCATTCTCCGATGCCTATCGCCATCTGGCTCAGAAAGGACACCGGCGCATTGCAGGATTATTTTTACGTCTTCCGAATGAAGACCACGGCCTGTTGCGCGGTTTCGCCCACCAGGATCTTCTGGACTTTTTACGCTATAACGAACTCGATGATAGTGAATCGCGCATCGCAGAAATCCCGAATGAAGCGGAGCTCATCCGGGACACCGTACGGTACTGGATGCTCGGTCCCAATCCGCCCACTGCCATCCTATGCCATTCGGATCGCTTGGCTATGCGGATTTATAACATCCTCAGGGAAATGAACATTCGTATCCCCGGGCAGGTTTCCGTGATGGGCTATTCAAACTATCCGGGCAGTCAGCTGTTGCTTCCGCCCCTGACAACGATCGATACTATGCTGAAAGACTGCGCACGTCTGGCACTCGATAAATTGCGCCAGCCGGACGAATGGTTTCGCCCTGGCTCCCCTCCAGCGGAAGTGTTCACCCCACATCACCTGATCGAACGCGACAGTATTGTCCCGCCCATCTCGTGAAAACGGACACAGAGCATGGGCATGGTACCCAAAGCATTGGGTACGTGTATGTTTGTGATCCAGGTTGCTTAGCCCCAGTAGGCGTTATGGAGTGCGACGGCTTGACAAAGTTTGCAAAGCGGGAGCTTTGCTCCCGAACTCCATAATGCCACGTCCAGGTGATGTGCATGTTTGTAGTTCGGGCTTCAGCCCGCTCCCCGTTCCCGGATTCTCCCCAGAATGTGGCCGGAGCTTCCAGTTCCGGATCCTCCCCTTTTTTTCTGCCTATTACCCAAAATAAAAAAATACCCCAAAAAACAGCAAAGCTGCTTGCTTTTCAAAAAAAAAGAATTACAATAAGAACTAATGATAACAAATAGGAACAAGCTAAGAAAACAGATGTTTCGGGTTGGGTTCTATTTGCCTGATGTGTCATCCTCAATTTGCGACTGTGAAAATGTTCTATGACAAGATCTTGTTACCGAGGGAAAAATTTGTCTGGGGAAGCGATCGAGCTCCTTGTTGACGGGCAGGAGATTTCAGAAGTCAAGGCGATCCGTCCGGATTCTTCGTTGCCTTGGCTTTTGCCGCCTTTAGTCGATTTGCAGCAGAATGGGGCACTGGGGGTGGCTTTCAATAATCTGACCCACGAATCAGCTGCTGACCTGGCGCGTTTGGCAACACATCTGCTGAACAATGGAGTTGGGCGTTGCCTAGCGACCTTTACCACCTGTCCCTATGAACTTCTGGAGACTGCAGCAGCGGCTTTTGATCAGATATTGCAGCAGGATGCTACGCTGAGCCGTTTGTTTTTCGGCATATTCCATGAGGGGGTTTTCATTTCCCCGAAATCCGGCTGGCGTGGCGGCCATCATCCGGACTATATATTACCCCCGGACTGGGAAAAATTCCAAAAGTTGCAAAAGCTTTCCGGGGGACGCATTCGTTTAGTAAATATTGCTCCTGAAGAGCCTGGGGCTCTGGACTTTATCCGTTGTACCAAAGCCGCTGGGATCAAAGTTGCTCTGGGGCATTGTTGTCCGGATACTGAAACCATCGTTGCGGCAGTAGAAGCCGGCGCTGAAATCGTCACGCATTTCGGCAATGGGTCTGCCCCTGAAATTCATCGCTTTCAAAACCCGTTCTGGGGCTTTCTCGACCATCCCGGCCTGGCACTGGGTTTGATCGGAGATGGTTTCCATTTACCCCCTGAATTGGTACGAGTTGCACTGCGCAGTAAAGGAATGGATGCCTGTTTCATGGTTTCGGATGCCAATATTTATTCTGGATGCCAACCCGGTGCCTACCAACGCATCGGCAGCCTAGATTGCGTCATCGAGCAAAATGGTTTTATCCATGTCGCCGGCCAGGAAATCCTGGCTGGAGCCTGGTTTCAAAATAATCACAGTGTCGAATTCTTGGTCAATCAAGTCGGCTTGGACTTTGCAGAGGCTTGGCGCCTCTGCAGCCTGACTCCGGCTCGCCTGATCGGCATCCCGTTGCCACAAATGCGAGCCGGCGACGAAGCCAGCTTCGTACAGGCTCGTTTTCAGGAACAAAAATTACAGATCGAACAAAATATCTTTTGTGGTAAAAGCTACCCAGAAAAAGGAATCTGAATCATGCGAAAATTCACCTTAATTGAATTGCTGGTCGTAATCGCCATTATCGCCATCCTGGCCTCCATGCTGTTGCCGGCACTGGGAAAAGCGCGGACAAAGGCACAAATTGTCCGTTGCATTAATAATCAGAAGCAGCTGGGAATCGTATTCATGCAGTATGCCGACGACTTTGGCGACTGGTTGCCAGCAAGATGGGTTTCGATGAATTACTCCGGCACCTATCTCGGAACGTATGGTTATAGCTGGCAAGACATGCTGACCACTGCAGGATATATCAAGTATGAGAACATGACCGCAGCAATCAAATACTCGAACATACTAAGTTGTCCAGCAGCTGTAACCGCCTCTGGATCCACTAATTTTGGTCTAAATACAACCTTGCGGACACAATCCATGAATTCTAGTGCCAAGACTAAAGGGGTCTGGAAAGCAGCCACAGAATATGACAGTCATTTCATCATGCGGGACACCATCAAAGTTCCCTCTTCGGTCTCCCAACTGGGCGACTGTAATGAAACAACCTACCAGATCGATGCCTCACAGAAGGAAACAGAATACAATCTCTATCCCTATGGCGCGAATTATATTCGGCACAACCAAAGCATCAATATGCTCTTTATTGATGGACACGCGGAAAACATGAAAAATTCAGAGGTATTGTACTGGGCTACCTCAGCCATTCGCTTTGCCAAACCTTGGTTTTACTAATCTCCCTCCCAATGCACAGAAACAAATGGATAAGAACGAAACACAATTTGCTTGAGGTTATTGATTCTCTGTCTTATTCTCTCTTGTAGTATTCTTGCAAAGGAAATACTGATGAAAAAAACCTGGATACTTTTGCTTGTTTTGTGTGGCACCCTGACTACGTATGCGGAGGCCTTGGTCGCTGAACCCCACCGCGCAGACCAGGCACTTTGGCAACAGCATACCCGCATGGGACGGGATTTCTGGTACTTGCTCAAATCGCAATGGCTTGAACTGCCCGGCGTGAAAGAAGAGCCATTTGTCCAGGAATCCGGCATCCTCTATGCTAAATGGGATATGAAAAATTGGAATTACAGTCCGCAACGGGTATTGCGTTTGCGGGAGCTCAAACTATATGGCGAAAAAGACGGACAAAACAGCGTCGTCAAATTGGCCATCGATATTATTCCCTGTGAAGCGGATACAGAGGTTTACGAAGGGGGAAATTTATGCGATGGAAATCCGGATACTTTCTGTTCCATCAGCGGCAGTATTGCCACTCCGCAAGTACGTTATCGTCCAGTTGCGGTTAAACTTCGCCTCCACAGCGACGAAGCCATTTCCGCCCAAAAATTGCTTTTGAGTTTTGGTGATGATAAGAATCCGGATATCGGGCGGGTGGAACTGCAGGTCGCCGGTCAGAAAATAGACCCGGCAACGGTTCATCTCGAACAAAAATACCGTACCTTGACCCTGACCTTTTCAGAGGTTCCAGTCGCAAATGAATTGACCCTGCTTTGCGAATCCTCGCCGATGAAAATTGAATTGCAGGATTTCCCGGAAGAACTTTCCCAAAAACTTCTGAAACATCCTTTTTCGTCACACCTAATGCGGCCGGTTCCGTTCGGTCTTTCACCAGACAATTTTGCTCGCGAGGCCTGCGAAAAGCTGCTGAACAAATATCGGGATACACACATCGGGATCTGTTTTGCAGAGTGGGATTCGCAGGCTTTTTTCCAATCATGGAATCCCCATAATATGTATTTTACGGATTTGGCAGCTGCATTTGGGCCGCCTCCACAGGATCGTGAAAGCTCCGCACAGACGCTGCAGCGGTTCTGGGACTGGCACAAATCGATCTTCTTCGATCAGATCTGGGGATTGAGTGGCGCCGTTGGTTTCCCGCAATATGGAATGGAATGGGGTGGACAAGTTGCAGGCATGGAACTCACAAACCATACCTCAACCATACCACACCGCACCCTGCTCCGCTATACAGCAGGCGCCGGACGACAGTATGACAAACCCTGGCTCCTTTATCTGGCTTATTATCTCGGTAAATTTTCACCGAATTCGACTCGTGTCATGCCCGACAAGGATTCCCGGCAATGGTCCAGCGGCCCGGATGCCGGCATTTCCCCCTCCTTTTCCCGCCGCACTTTCATGACTGGATATTTTATGGGCATGAATTACCTCAGTTTCGAGGCACAACCCTGGGGACAAGCCGAGACTCAACCAGATGGCACCGTTACCCTGAATCCCAATGGAAAAGTCCTCAAAGATTTTTTTGAATGGACTCGCTCTCCAGCTGGCAAACGTGGTGAATGGTATACGCCTATCCTTCTTGCGGTCGATTATCACCATGGAATGATGCGCCGCAGCGATCGTATCTGGGGCTATAACATGGAACTTGAAAAAGGGGATCTGATGAGTGAGCATATCAACCGCGCCATCGATTATCATGATGGGGAAAAAGCGGCCTGGGACAAACCACCTTACAGCCATAACCTGCACAATTCACCGTTGGGTGATATCTTCGATACTGCATTCATCAATCCACCCTCAGGACAGTACCCGCAATTGGATCGCTATGCGGTGACCATACTGACCGATGACTGCAAAATCAACCCGGCATTGAGCCGCCAACTGGAAGACTATGTTCTCAATGGCGGCACGCTCGTCTTCAACTCCATCCACCTGAATTCCCTTCCGAAAGGCATGATGCCAATACGACTTACTGGAGAAACCACCGAAGACGAAGGCATGGTAATTCCCCAAGTCATCCTGAATAAAAACTGCAGCATTGAATTGAAAACCGCATCCGGCAAGCCTTTTGCAGTAAAATATCGCTTTGGCAATGGGAATGCGATCATGACCTTGCCGGAATATTTACTGGGAAGCGACCGGGAACAGCCGATACCTTACATCAGTGAGTTACTGGAAAAACTGCAGGCGGAGGTGCTGCCGTTCCAGATTTCCGGCGACGCGCAGTTTCTCATCAGCCGCCTTTCAGATGGTCACTGGAAAGTTGCTCTGATCAACAACAAAGGAGTGCTCAAGCAGCCCTGGGAACGCACAGCAAAAGTCGATCCTTCCTATGCTTCAATCGTCAAGCTGACTCTGCCGGAAAATGTCGCGGTTCAGGAAGTTTTCCGCAACGCTACCCTGCGACGTCATGGTACAACTCTCGAAATCGATTTGCCACCTGGAGAAATAAGGATACTTGAAATCCAAGGTTTACCCCTTCAAAAAGAGACAAATCCCCCCCTGATTGGCGAATGGAAACTCGATGGCACCCCCGGCGAAACCGTTTCCGCAAGCCGCGAACGGTCTTACGATATGAACTATGCGCAGACTGCTTCCGGAAAGAAGGTCTACGAAGCATCGGCTGCAAATACTGCTGTACAAATTGAGTACAATCCTGGATTTCCCCTGAAGTTTGGAACCATTTCCTTCTGGGCGGCTGCCAACTTACAGTGTGAACTAAGCGACCGAGGAGGCTATCCAGTCGCCGCCCGTTTCTTCCGGGTAACCATGCATAATCAACGCTGGGGCTTCACGGTCTTTGACTCGGATTCCATCGCCGGCCCCCCTGCTGAACATGATCGTTGGACACATATTGCGTTTACCTGGGACGGGCAGCTCTGCCGTTTCTTCGTCGATGGAGTGGAATATAGCAACGACGGAATTCCGCTGAAGGTTTTTCTTCCCATCTGGAATAACGTCTTTGAAATCGGCACCTTGGGACGCGGTCGACGCACTTTTGGTGGAAAAATTGCTGAGGTCAAACTTTTCTCCAAGGCTCTTTCTGTGAAAGAGATCAAGGAAATAATGCAGAAAGAACGTGAACAATTCTAAGCCTTCGCAAGGCTCTCCCCCTGCCCTGTCCTCCGGCCAATGCTCTTTAGAACAGGGAAACTATTAATGCAGCCAAATGCAACATCGCATTTGGCTTGACCACGAAAGGAAACTCCATGCGGAAACTCACATTGTTTTTACTGTGTCTTTTTTCACTTCTCTTCGCTGATGAAACCCTGCTGACTGATACGTTCAATAAAACCCGCTGGCGAGCTGCCAATACATCAGAGTATGCAAAAATCGAAAATCAGGTCATGAAATTGGAGGATGAACGCCGTTATCTCCGATCCGGTATTATCAAAGACTTTTCCCGCGGCAGTAAGTTCCGCCTGGTTGTTGAGGGACGCGGCACTGAAAAACTCAAAATTGGTTTTTTCAGTTATGGAGAAAAAATCACGCAGCTATTTAGTCAAGAGCTACAATTAAGCAAAGATTTTGCCGCTTATGAATATGTCTGCGAGATTCCCGAGCGCGCCCGGCAAGTAACGCCGATCATCCAGGGGTCGGGAGAATATCGTAAAGTCATTCTGAGCCATGTCTTTGATCCGGATTACCAGCTTGTGGCCACCCCGCCCTACCAGATGACTGCCGAAACCCCGACCCCGATTACATTCACCTTGTATCACCAGGGAAAAATTGTCGAAAACGCAACCTTCGTCGAACTGGGCCAAGAAGCATTCCATCGTGAATCCGGAGCGACTGCCTACGCCTGGATTGACAAAGCAGAGACTGCGAAATTCGATGCCGCAGCCAAAGACATTCGCCTCGCCAAAGCGGTCAATATCCTCTATCTTGGGGACAGCCTGACGCATTTCGATATCGGACACAACCATGTCGACAAGGTCGGTTTTTTCCTCAACAAGTACAATCCCGGAAAAGCCGAAGTCTTTAACTATGCCTGTGGCGGAGATGATATCCAACGCATTGTTAATCGCCTGGATGGAAATACTTCCGGACGCTGGGGAAAACGCTACCAAGACCTCTGGAGCCGTTCCTACGACTGGGCCTTTGTCTTTCTTGGACATAACGACACCAAAGCCTCCAGTGCAAAAAATTATGCGGAGGCGGTCGTGCCACCGGAGCGTCAACGCACCCTGTATGAAGATTTGCTGAGCAAGCTCAAAGCAAAAGGAATCCAGCGAATCATCTTGATGTCGGCTTCGTCTTCGAATTTTGCTCTCTGCCAAGCGAATTCCGCCAAACTCACAAAAGTACATAACCGTTTTGGCGAGCCAAAGCATTTGGAAGCCTTCAATAGCGTCCTGAAGGAACTTGCACAAAAACATCATCTGGAATATCTGGATGTTTACGAAGCAATGAAAGCCTTATCCAATAAAGCCGAACTACTCAATCCTAATGATGGCGTGCATCTGACCACAGCAGGCCATGACTTTATCGCCATCGAAACGCTGAAATATCTTAGCATAAAACAGTAGTTTCGCCACCGAGGCTGTTTATGTCGACGCCGAGTTGAAATGGCAGGATTTCGCCGTTTTGATTTGGCGGGATGCCTTTTGTTATTCTGCCTCTTCTTCGGATTATTCTTGACAAATTCAAGGAAAAATTTTCTTCTTTTTATGCTTTTTCTTGAAAAAAGCTTATATTTCTCGCATGATCCAGTTTCACGCAAAAGGATTTGATAATGCTTGGATGCTCTATCTGGCAATGAGTACACCCGGCCATAAATAAATTACACGGGACAAGGTACTGTTGTCAATAGACCGGAAAAACGTCTCCTATCTGTTGCCTGAGGCAATCTTATCTCACACTTCTTTGATATGCAAAACTCCCCGTTTTTTTACGACACGGCTGGAGATAGAGGTTGTTGTCTTCGTTCAAAAAAACCGCCACGCCAAACCGGCAAAAAACCGCCAAAATCAAACGGCGGTGACAGTTTGAGGATTTCTGTCATGCGGATTAGCGTCAACACCCTTGGCGGCATCTCGTACAGCGCTTCCTTTCCGTCACAAAAAACCGAGTCCCCGCAAAGAAGCAAAAATCATCCACTGCATTCATACTCAGAAGCAGCTGGGCGTGACATTCATACCCTTTCCTGGTAAGCCAAGATTCAAAGTGTAAATTTGTTTTCAACCGCACTTCAATCGTTCGTGTCATTCAGGCACGTCCACTTCAACAAACTTTCAAGTTCCGCATATGAACACTTCAACATCAGGCACAAAATCCTCTCGCATTTACCCGACCATAGCAGAATTGCTTGCACAATACCCGCCGCCACCACCACATGAAGAGTGGATGTTTGTTGATGAATTGCAGCAACCGCAATCCCTGCAATTGCGATCGGAACGCCTTGTGGCTGACATCTCTGAAGCCAACATGCAACAGGGGATATCGATCATCAATCGTTTCCCTGATCCGTCCGGATGCTTATCTACAGCCCTTGAATATCTGCTCCAACTGGCAAATGACAATGGGAAACACCGAGATTCTCAGGAAGCATACCCAGTTTCCATCCGACAAGAAGCAAGCAGTTGTTATGAAGAATATACACTGGATGTCACCCCTGCTGGCGCAACCTTGGCTGCTAATGACTGTGAGGGCATACGCCGTGGTATTTATGCTCTCTCAGACATGCTTCTGGCATCCCCGGGGCCATTTATACCATGCGGCAAATGGAAGCGGAAACCGTGGCTGAAAACAAGAATTGGCCGCTGCTTTTTCAGCCCTGTGAAACGCTGGCCAGTAAATACCGATGAATTGCTCGATGACATAGACTACTATCCAGATGAATATTTAAGCCGTCTGGCACATGAAGCAATTAATGGGCTTTGGCTGGTTGTAACACTACCGGAACTTAGTGAAACGTCCTTCACGCCCCGCGACCCACTGGCCGACCGGCGCATGACAAAGTTACATCGAGTCATCAAACAATGTGCCCGCTATGGCATCAAAGTTTATCTGTTCTGCATTGAGCCCTATTCCCAGCAGGAAGA
Source organism: Lentisphaeria bacterium (assembly GCA_041670605.1). Taxonomy (GTDB): domain Bacteria; phylum Verrucomicrobiota; class Lentisphaeria; order Oligosphaerales; family Oligosphaeraceae; genus JAQVUB01. The sequence continues at coordinate 11,680 of JBAXYW010000010.1, read as the reverse complement.
CGCCCCTCTGGTTCAAGCGCATCCGGAATTGTTCGGAGCCCACATCGGCGAGCGACGGACTTTTTGCCCCAGTTCACCAGCCACCCGGCAATATCTGGAAGAATTGACTTATGGAGTTTTTAAGCAGGCACCGAAACTGGGTGGTTTAATTAATATTACCCATGGAGAACGTCTGACTACTTGCCTGTCATCCCTGCAAGGGACACATAATGAAGCGATCCAATGTCCGCATTGTGAAAAACGAAAACATGGTGAAGTCATCAATGACAGCCTTTCGGCAATGGCGACCGGCTTGAAAAAAGCGGCGCCCGCAGCCCAATTGATCGCTTGGTTTTATTTCCCGCTGACTGAAAAACACGCCCCATGGGCGCATACCATTGGCGCTTTTGTGCCAAGTAATAGCATTGCGCAATTTAATTTTGAGTCCGGCGGAGAAAAAACGCAGTTGAAACGCATTCATCGTGGCGGCGATTATTGGCTCAGTTATGTGGGTCCATCCAGCCGTTTTAGACGTCAGGCATTAGCCAACCGAAAGGCAGGTGTTGCCGTCTCGGCAAAACTTCAAGTTGGGTGTGGATATGAATTGGGAACAGTACCATTTATACCCGTACCAGGAGTCCTTTACCGAAAATTTGAGGCGATGCATAAGCTCGGCGTTGAACACGCCATGTTTTGCTGGTATGTGGGAAATTATCCGGGCTTGATGAACTATACCGCTGGACATCTGGCCTTTGAAGAATTTAAAGACAGCGAAATTTCTTTTCTGAGCAAACTCGCCAAACCTTTTTGGGGAGCGGCTTTTGACTCAACCGCTAAAGCGTGGGAACTTTTCACGAAAGCATATGAGCATTTGCCATTTTCATTGATGTTCCAATACTATGGACCACAAAACACGGGGCTTGTCTGGCGAATGTCAGTGTACCCGTACTTGCGTCCATTGTCCCCACCATGGAAACCAATCTTTCCGCCCAGTGGAGATGCCATAGGCGAAGCCTTGGCTGGGTTTTCTCTTGCAGAAGCCTTGATGCAAATGAATAAACTAAACAAAGGTTGGCAAAAGGGCTTGCAATACCTGCGTAAATGGCAAGATCTCAATGGGCATGATCACGAACGGGAGCTGGATATCGGCCTCGCTGAAGCCCTGGGAATCCATTTTGAAAATACAGTAAACCTCTTACGCTTTTACCAGTTGCGTGACAAACTGTTTACTGCCACTAATAGGGGAGAAAGCTTGCCTGAAATGCGGAAGTTGGCCGAACGGGAAGAAAAACTTTCTTTGGAAATGGTGGAACTCTGCAAAAAAGATTCACGTCTTGGCTTTCATTCAGAAGCATTATGCCACCGCTATTATCCATCCTTGTTGAAACAACGTGCTGAACATCTTCGCACGGTCGTAATTCCCGAAATTGATGAGCTTGAAAAGGCCTTGAACACAGGGAAAACACCATGGGAGCAATTTCTTGCCAGGCCGGATGCCCCCTTAACAATTCATCCTGAAACTTGGCAAACTGCAAGTACTGGTGCTTTCGTCTGGTGTTTTCTTTTGGAAAAAGACGTCTTTGTGCTCCAGATAAAAAAACTTGCAGAAATGAAAGAAACCAACGACCTTGTTGTGTATTTTATGGATGCAAGCGGCATTACATATCCGGTAAAAATACGCTTCACCTGGCATGCTGAGCAGATTACTTTGCAAGATGAAAACTGGCGCCATGTCGTCGGGCATCCCGCGCCTCTTGCCGTCTCAAGCCAGTATCAGTACTCAGCAAAAAACACTGTCACTTTGAAATGGCCCCTGGCCGAATTACCAGTAGCAGAGCGCCGCATGCGGTTAAATTTGTGCCTTGGAAACAGTTTTGCAGAAGGTTGCGGATATGAACATCGACTGTATCTCAACAATTTTTCCCCGGAACAGACCGTTTTACTGCACTGGTGAGAAGATACAGGCCGGATACCCGGTGCAGCCATCTTCACAATGATGGAATAGCGTGTTGGCAATTTAAATTATTGAAACTTTTCTTTCTGCGATATATATTTTATTTTTACGATGCAACCAGGCAAGATATCGAGGTCAGAAATTATGGGACAGAAAGCAAAAGAATTGGTCAGTTGGGAGACCTCCGATACCCAGGAAATTGAACGCCGGCGCACAAGAGCCTTGGAAGAAGAGATGCAGGTCAAAGTGGCGGAAAAAGGCGTACGTTCACTTTTTCAGGATTATCTGGTTTCCAGAACCGGCATTCCAAACCCACTGACCTATCACGTCGAGTTGCGCTCGCTGAGCAAATTCACCAATACCTGCACCTGCCCGGATTTCCAGAAAAACTTCTTGGGTACCTGTAAACATATTGAAAAAGTTCTGGCGACCATTAAACGAGGCAAAACGACAGAATCACCCTATGTTGAACTCTTCATGTCCGTCGAAACCGGCAACCCCAGCATTGCACTGCCGAAAGACATCAATTCGCAAACTGCGACCTTTATCGACAAATTTCTGGATGCGGAAGAAAAGTTGCGGCAACCACGTTGGAATACGCTCCAAGTTTTTCTACGGGACATGGAACAGTTGTCCCCTGAAATCCGCAAAGAAATCCGAGTCTCTTCCGGAATTTACGACTACCAAAGCCTGATGCTGGAAAAAGACCGACTTGAACAAGTGCGCAATAAATTTGCCAGCAAGTTACGTGAAGATGCCGGACAGACTAATTTTCTGCGCCATCCGCTTTATGATTATCAGATCGACGGCATGCTTCACTTGGCTTTTTCAGGACGCGCCATGCTTGCCGATGAAATGGGACTCGGTAAAACCGTACAGGCCATTGCCGCAGCAGCGGTAATGCGGGAGTATTTCGGAGTCAGCAGGGTGCTGGTCGTATCCCCTGCTTCCCTAAAAACGGAATGGGAAGAACAAATCCGTAAATTCACCGCGTTGCCAGTGGAAATCATCTATGGCTCCCGGAAGGCGCGTTTGGAGACCTACCGGAAAAGCACAGCGTTTTTCATTCTGACCAATTATGAACAAATCATCAGAGACTATGATGAAATTAACAGCGAACTGATGCCGGATATAGTGATTCTTGATGAAGCACAGCGAATTAAAAATTGGCGCACAATGACCGCCAATCACCTGAAACGACTGCAATCACGCTTCGCCTTCGTATTGACCGGAACACCCATTGAAAACAAGATCGATGAACTCTACTCCCTGGTGGAGTTTATCAACCCGGCCATCTTCGGCAGCCTTTTCCGCTTCAATCGCAGATTCTACCATTTCGGAGAAGATGGTAAAGTCGACGGCGTCCGGAATTTGCGCGAACTCCACGAGGAAGTCGGACAGATCATGCTGCGAAGAAGGAAAACCGATATATCCGAACAGCTCCCTGAACGTATCGATAACAACTATTTTGTGGAAATGAGCAAAGAGCAACGAACACGCTATACCGAATATGAAACCATTGTCGCACGCTTGTATCAGATGGCAAAAAAACGTCCATTGCTACCACAGGAATTTGAACGCCTGCAAATCGCGCTGGGCTGCATGCGCAACCTTTGTGACAGTGTTTATATCATGGATCCAAAGATTAAGGAAGCCCCCAAGGTCGATGAACTGATGCGGATTCTCGAGGATATCTGGGCTGCCGAGCCAGAACGCAAAGTCCTCATTTTCTCGGAATGGGTTCGTATGCTGGAACTGGTTGAGGAGCGTTTGAATAAGCAGAAAATCTGTTGTGCTCTGCATGTCGGTCATGTTCCTCAGCAGAAACGCCGTAAGGAAATCAACCGGTTCAAGGAAGACCCCGCCTGCCGGGTCTTTCTGTCTTCCGATTCCGGCGGTGTCGGCCTGAATTTGCAGGCGGCCAGCGTGGTTGTCAACCTCGATCTTCCCTGGAACCCTGCCCGCCTTGAACAACGCATTGCCAGAGCTTGGCGGAAACATCAAAAAAATTCTGTCAATGTCATCAATCTGATCTCCCGCAACACCATTGAACATAAAATGCTGGCCACCCTGGAATTCAAACAGGGCTTGGCCGATGTGGTACTCGACGCCATCGGTGAGTTTGAAGAATTTGAAAAAGTCAATGCCAAAGCGGCGTTCATGGAACGGCTTTCGAAGATCATGGAGTGCGATCCGCCCGCAACGCCAGCGCCAATGATCGAAGACCGCACAACGCCAGTCGAACGCCTTACACAGGAGCTCACTCTCGACAATCCCGGAATCGGCTCCTGCAGTATCCTTTACGACCCCGAAAGCGGAACTCCGAAATCCGTGTTTGCCGTCGGTTCTGCAAATGCGGCTGAAAAGTTGCAAATCAATCTGGAAAAAACGCATGGCGCCCGAGTCCCCGATGACAGGATCGCGCTTGTGGCTCCGGAGCAATATGCTCTGCTCCAGAAGCTGGCGGCTCTGGGAATCATCACCATCAATGATCAGCGCATGACGGGTGTCTTCCAAACCGAGACACTCCAGCCGCCCAGTCTGCCGGATAACAAGCTACGCATGAAAAAGAGCCGGGCTGTCATGAATGCCGCCGAACGCAAGCTGAAAATGGCTCAGGTTTTGAAAAGCGGCGAGTTTCTCGAAGAGGCTCTGCAGCCCGCCAAACAGGCCGTTTTGTCTGCGGCGCTGGCGCTGTTTGTCTTGGCCGCAACGGAAACGCTCGATGCGGTTCCGGAGGAATTCACGGCCGAAATGATGCCGGCTCTGAAAAAAGGGAATGCGGCTCTTTCCCGGGAACAGCTGATGTTCCTGCAGCTGGTTCTGCATGATCTCAATGAAGACAATACGGAATTCCTGAAAAATGCGGAAGACTTCATCGAAATCGCCGCGGAATACTTGAACAAACAATCCCTGACTTCATGAACCTGAAATAAAACCAGGCCAAACCGCCGCAAAAACGTCCTCTTCTGCCGATCAATCCGCACCCGCAGCGCACAGCTCCCGTCACTTCACTGAATTTTTAAGAGAAATTTGCTTTTTCGTAGATTTGCATTAGCTTATAGTCAAGTATGTTTTTTATCGATTTCTTCGGGGCTTTTACCAAAGCAGTGGTCGGTATTCATTCTGTTGCCTCTGGAGTCGTGGTGTTTATGCCCGGCAACAGGTCTGATATTCTCAGTGCCAATAAAATACGATCCATTCCAGCACGGTTTTTGAATATGCAGTTTATATGAACGCTCATTGTTCCCGGTTTTGCTTTGATAAAAGTCCTATAGGCATGAATTTTGAGAATCGTTCTGCCTGTGATCACAGGCAGGACTGAACTTTCAGCTGTTTTCTTCGTTGTTTTGCATTTATTTTTTGTTTAAGTAATTATTGTCCTTAGAAGAACCCAAATTAATCACGAGAAAGAAACTATGGCACAAAAAACACAGCAGCTTGGCCTTCTGATTGACTTCGAGAACTTGCTAGCCAGCCTCGATTCAGAAAGCAACACCAGTTTCATCCCGGAACTGCTTGCCACACTCGAACACCGCTTTGGCAAAGTAGCTTACCGGAAAGCATTTGCGGATTGGAGTAATGCCAAATTAAGAAAAGCCGCCAGCGAATTGCAGCGCCACGGAGTGCAAATGCAGCATGTCGTCCGCGGACACAATAAAACGTTGATCGACTCGGTGCTCGCCCTGCAGGCCATGCATACTCTGGCTCTGTATCCGGATCTGACCGGACTGGTCTTGGCGAGTGGAGATGCAGATTATCTGGCTCTGGTCATGCAGTTAAAAAACCATGGCATGACAATCATCGGAGTCGGAGCAGATGGCAACGCCAACAGCTCATGGAACCACCTCTGCGACGAATACTTGGTCTGTAATACCAGCAAAACTTCCCCAGCCAAAGCGGCGCCCCCAGCTGCCGGCCCGGAAAAAAATGCGATGACTGCCTCTCTGAAAGAACTCGTTCCGGTCAATGGTATCCTGATCAGCGATTTGGAAGCACAAATTAAGGAAGCACAGCCGAATTTCAATCCGGAAAGTTTTCATTGCCACAGTTTGTTGGAGTTTCTGCAGTCCTTGGGTAATCAGTTCAAAATTGCCAATACGGAAGACGGGATTATCATCAGCAGTCAAGCGGGACGAAATGCTTCGCCATATACGCTGCAGGAACTGCAGAGTTTTTCGTTTGTGGACTACATGCAGGCCACCCGCTGGTATATTATCGACGGCAATATCCGGGATCGAGTTCTTCACAATATCTATGCTCTGTTTGAAGAAAACGGGCGGGTACTGACGAACGATGAACTGCATAACCTTGTGGATCCGGATCATATTGTCGAAGAACGCCCTTGGTACGGCACGATCTTCTCCTTGGTTTATGGAGCCTGTTTGTGGGAAAATCCCGACGATTCGTCGATTCCACTACCGCGTCGGCGCCTGTCTCTGTTCCGCACGGTCAAGAGTGAGGAAGAATTTCTGATCCGTTATTACACCAGTCTTTTCCACAAAGCCTATACAGAACGTCCCGGGCTCACGGCGCAGATGTGTTCTGAGCTGATGCATCCGGATGATGTCGAAGCACATATTCCGCTTTATCAACAGGTTTTGGAAGAACTCAGCCGTCGGCATTGAGCGAATTGAAACCACGCCCCATGCTGTCCTTGTGTCACCGCTTCGTACGCTTCTCCGTTCTTCTGACAAGTTTTCTTTTGTTGGCCGCCTTTGGCTGCATGGTTCACCGAAAAGGCAATCGTCCCATGCCGGTATCCAAGGAACCCTTTACTTTTAGCTGCCACCCGGATCATCTTGCCGCACTTCTGCCAGAAGTGCGGCAAGCTTTTCGCTTGGCAGCCGAAGCGTATTACCAGGCAGTCGGTGAAAAGCTGCATCTGACCAGTGCCAAACGAAGTTTACGGCATTGCGCGGAACTAATGGCAGGATTCACGCGCAAACAGCTCGAAGGCATGTACTGCCGAAATGGCTATCCGGACTATATTCGCAGTATCGTTCAGGCACAGGAAAGACAGAACAGCACACTCAGCACCGATCAGGTCTATCAGATTTTGCAGAAGCGGCAGGGAGGGTACATCTCTTGGCATTTAATCGGTGCAGCAGTGGATATCTCTGCAAAGGTAAAAAACCCCGCTTTACTTAAAAAACTATTACAGGGACATAATTTTTCAGTTTTTGACGAGCAGGTTTTAGGAATTTCTTGTCTGCATGCCACATATCAGGGCTTGACGCCAGAGATTATTCGGGAGTAGAAAGCGCATGTCCAGTGAACATTCCAGCCTGTTGGAGGATCTGACCCCCGCCCAGTTGCAGGCTGTCACGCATCGGGATGGGCCCATGCTGGTAGTAGCCGGTGCGGGTTCGGGGAAGACTCGAGTCGTCACCCGGCGTTTGGCCTGGCTGCTTTCCCAAGGTGTCTGGCCAAATCAAATTCTGGCCATGACTTTTACCAATAAGGCCGCACGGGAAATGCGGGAGCGGGTCGAAACATTGACCGGACACCAGTTGCGAAACCTGGGAACCTTTCATGGGGTTTGCGCACGCTTCCTGCGCCAGGACATCGAGCATTGCGACTTCGGCAGAAACCGGAATTTTGTCATCTATGACGAATCCGACCGGCTCGCCGTTTTGAAAAACAGTGTTGCCGACTTGGAACTTACCGGGCTTTCCATCCCTGTGAAACAGGTCGCGAACCTCATTGGGGAAAGCAAAAACAAGCTCTGTTCTGCCGAAGACTGCATACGTAATCTTGAATTCTGCCCGCATCCGGAGCTCTTCCTTCGCCTCTGCGTCCGTTATGAGGAGAAGATGCGTCAACTCAATGCCGTCGATTTCGATGATTTGCTCTTTCTGACCGTAAAAATGCTGCAGCAGAATCCCGCCCTGCTGGAAATCTATCAAAACCGCCTGCGATACCTGCTGATTGACGAATATCAGGATACAAATCATCTGCAGTACGTCTTGATGCGGCTGCTGGCCGGACAACACGGCAATGTCCATGTCACCGGCGATCCGGATCAATGCATCTATACTTGGCGAGGCGCGGATTACCGCAATATCATGGATTTTGCCCGGGATTTTCCGGAGGCCGTCGTGGTGAAACTGGAACAGAATTACCGCTCCACACAAAATATTCTTGAAGCCGCCAATGGCTTGATCTGCCAAAACCAGCAGCGTATCGACAAAACCCTGTTTACAGAAAATGAAAAAGGGGCTCCGGTAGAATGCTTCCAGCTCGCTGATGAAAAAGCGGAAGCTGAATGGATCTGGCGGAAAGCCGACACCCTCCAGAAAAAGGGAATCCCGCTGCATGATATCGCAATCTTTTACCGCACCAATGGCCAGGCGCGAAGTATCGAAGAAAGCCTGATCCAGAAAAATATGCCGTATCAGATCCTGGGTGGTCTGCGCTTCTATGACCGCAAAGAAGTCAAGGATTTTATCGCGTTCCTGCGCCTGAAAGCCAACCCCAATGACGAATTGGCTCTGAAACGCACCCTGGATTGCCGAAGCTTCGGCATCGGCCCAAAAACTCTGCAAGTGCTCTGCAATGCCGCAGAACAGGCACGGCAACCCATCCTGGTTTTTGCCGCCAGCGAGCAGCTTCTGCTGCAGCCTTGTTGTGCCGGCAAAGGAAAAAAAGCAGGGCTTCTACGGGAATTCTCACAATGGTGCCGTGAACTTCTACAAATTGAGGCTCCTTCTTTGGAACAGTTAGTGCGTACCATCCTGGATCATTCCGGGCTGAAAGAGCTGTTGTTTCAGGAATACGGCCAATACCTGGCCGAAGAACGCATCGAACATCTCGATAGCCTGCTGGGTAGAACACAGGAATATGTACTCGATCATCCGGAAGCGGATCTACCGGCTTTTCTTGCAGACCTGGCATTGGTCAGCGATGTCGACAGCCATGACCCCCAAGCAAATTGCCTGACCCTGATGACGCTACACAGTTCCAAGGGACTGGAATTCCCCTATGTCATGATCGCAGGAGTGGAAAATGGGCTCCTGCCCTATGGCAATAACATCGAAGACGAGCAAAAACTAGAAGAAGAACGGCGCCTCTTTTATGTCGGCATCACCCGCGCCCGCAAAGCCGTGTATCTGCTGTATTGCATGAGCCGATTTTTCTGGGGAAAGCGTGATTATAATCGCCAGCCCAGTCATTTTCTTAAGGATTTACCAAAGAATAATTCCTGCTGTAAATTCACCACCCCGAAGCCGAGCAGAAGAAGTGGTTTTTATCCTTCCCCGGAAGAAAAATATCAGCGGCTGCAAGTTTTTCCGGAAGACGATCTGCCCATTATTTATCAGGATTGATGCTTATTCAAAAATCGGAATCTCCACGCCGCTTAATTAGCTATTTATTTCCAATGGGGCAGATTGTCGGTGGAGCAATCAGGGGAGGATCCGGAGCTAGAAGCTCCAGCTACATTGCCGGAGCTCCGTCGCCTGCATACGCTAATGCTCCACTTTGCTCAAAGGTTTATTCATGCCTCAGGGCTTCAATCGGGGAGAGAGCGGCGGCTCGGAAAGCGGGGTAGATACCGAAAATCATACCGATCAGCACAGAAATAGTAAACGCCAGGATCAGGGAATCCATTTTAACGATCGTCGTCAGGCCGGCAAAATGAGAAACCACTGCCGGGACTGAGACGCCCAACCCCACACCAATCACCCCACCAGCCAAGGACAGTAGTAGCGCCTCGGTCAGAAATTGCAGGATGATATCTGCCCGGGTTGCCCCAAGAGCCCGGCGGATGCCGATTTCACGCGTCCGCTCTGTCACACTCGCCAACATGATATTCATAATGCCTATGCCACCCACCAGCAGGCTGATCGCCGCAATACTGCCCAACACAATATTGAAAATTCGCTTCGTCTGCTCGGCCTGACGTAGCAATTCGAGAGGAACCGTAATTTCAAAATCCGCCTCCTTATGATAATACTGCAGGGTGGAACGCACGGAATTAGCCAGAGAGACGACGGCCTCGTCCGTCGGAGCAGTCAGTGTCAGTTGGTGCAGCTCTACGCGTTCCATGGAAAATGAGCCGGTTTCCTGCTTGACGATCGTTTCGCCAAAGCGTTGTTTTGCCGAACTGATGGAAACATAAACTTGGTATACATCCTTGCCGGATTTTTTTTCTTTGTTGTTTTTCTTGCTGCTGGCAGAAACGACTCCGACAACATGAAATGCCTTGTCCCCAAGATAGATATTTTTGCCGAGCGGATATTCTAGAGGGAAAAGCGCATGAGCAGTCTCCTCAGTCAGTACAACCGCATTACTGATGCTTTCCACATCATATTCATCAATAAACCGCCCGGAGTGGACACGTAACGACGATTTTTCCAAAAACCATGGCACGGTGCCAATCACCATTCCCGGCAATCGGACGTCAAGATAGCGCAATCGTGCGGTGATTTCCCGCGCTGGAACATGAATATTAACATCTGGATACAGCGTTCGAATACGCATCACATCATCATAGGTCAAGCCATAGATACTAAGACGACTCTGGCTTTGTGTCGAAGACCCCGAATCCTCTGGTTTCCTGGAGCGGATAATGATATTGGTACTACCCATACTACGGATTTGCTCGCGCGCTTCATAGCTGGCTCCTTCGCCGATAGCCAGCATAGCAATGACGCTGCTAACTCCGAAAATAATTCCCAAGGCAGTAAGAAAGCTGCGTAATTTATGCTCAATCAGGCTAACCGCCCCCAGCTTTCCCACTCGTTTGATTTTATATAGCAAATGTAACATTAGAAAAAAAATTCAGGGTCGCACTTTATTTTCGTTCATCACTGTCGATCAAGCCATCCATTAAATGGATAATACGTTTGGCATGTTCAGCAACATCGCGTTCATGGGTCACCAGAATAATTGAACGTCCCTGGGACGCCAATTCATCAAGAATCTGCATGATTTCCCACCCGGTGGCAGTATCCAAGTTTCCGGTCGGCTCATCAGCAAAAATCAGCGATGGTTCATTGGCCAGCGCGCGAGCAATGGCCACCCGCTGACATTGCCCGCCGGATAATTCCGTCGGGCGATGACTCAGACGATGTCCCAGACCAACCAGCTTTGCCAATTGCGTCGAACGAGCCCGGCTATCCTTCTCAGACCAGCCCTGGTAAAAAAGTGGCACCGATATATTTTCCAGAACCGACAACTGCCCCAGCAGGTTGAATGATTGAAAAATAAAGCCAATCTTTTTCCGGCGAACCGCGCTCAACTGACCGTCATTCATGGTCGCCACAGCCAGCCCATCGAGGTAATACTGTCCGCCGGAGGGGATATCAAGACAACCAAGAATATTCAACAAAGTCGATTTCCCGGAACCACTGGTACCCATAATCGACATATAATCCCCATGCTCCAGATCAAAAGAAATCCCCTTCAAAGCGTGCACGACCGTATCTCCCATCTGGAAGTTCTTGGTCAGGTCTTTGATCCGAATCACTAAATTGTCCGCGATCTTTTCCGTCATTTTGAATGTCTTGTTGTCTCGTTTTATGGGACATGTGGCGTTCGTAGCACAGCCTTGTGTCCCGAGTTCGTAGTACAGACTTTAGTCTGCGTCAAAAGCGAGCTTCAGCTCGAGCTCGTAGTACAGACTTTAGTCTGCGTCAAAAGCGAGCTTCAGCTCGAGCACGTAGTACAGACTTTAGTCTGCGTCAAAAGCGAGCTTCAGCTCGAGCACGTAGTACAGACTTCAGTCTGCGTCAAAAGCGAGCT
>JBAXYW010000009.1:0-23219 GCA_041670605.1 Lentisphaeria bacterium | reverse complement strand
GGGCTGAACGGCGCGAGCTATGGATCGCCGGCGTCCAGTAACGCAGTTCGGTTTCGTCTCGAAAAAGGAAGTGTCCAGGAACTGGTGAGTGAACCCGCTGGCAGAACGTAGTCTGATGGCTGAATTACGAACTCGGGATGCAAGCATATACTACAAATGTACACTTACCAATGTTTTACATAAGTTGCTTAGAGCATTTCTTCCAAAAAAACAAGAAACTGGCTAACATGTAGTAGTGTAACCCAGTTTTGAACCACGCCGAAAATTAATGTAAAAATGCGTTTTAAAAAGTGAGCAATGTGGGTTTCACCATTAAGACAGCTGTGTATCTGAAGCACAAAAGACGCCCGCTAAGATACGAGTACAATGACCAACTTTTGGGAATTGCACCCATTGACAATTAATAGCATATTTTGGGAAATTTCAACCAACTAAAAAACCTGAGGAGCCTTTTTTTGAAAAAATGCTGTTTTACAATTATTCGGGAATGCACCCCTTCACTGATCCAGTATGAGAAAGAACTATGATGAACTCTGATTTTTTAGCCTCTATTCTGACGGCTGTACAGCAACGTCATCCCCTTGTCCACCAGATTACCAACTATGTCACAGTCACGGATTGTGCCAATGCGACCTTAGCGATCGGCGGTTCCCCGGTCATGGCTCACTCCATCCTCGAAACTGCAGAGATGGCCTCGCTTTCGCAGGCCCTTCTACTGAACATTGGAACACCGGACGAAAACAGTGCAGAAGCCATGTTGAAAGCCGGGCAGGCAGCCAACCAAAAGGCGATTCCAGTTCTCCTTGATCCGGTCGGCGTCGGTGCCACCCCCTTTCGCAGGCAACTCGTTGAAACTCTGCTCAGCGGCATCCAGATTGGCATCCTGCGAGGGAATCAGGCGGAAATCCGCGCCCTGCTGCAGCTGTCATCCGGCACGCGCGGGGTCGACAGCCTAGATGATCAGGACGATTTCAGTGAACTAGCTACCCTAGCAGCACGAAAATTCAACTGTATTACCGCCGTCACCGGGCGTATTGACTGCATCAGCGATGGACAACGAGTGCTGCGTATTGCCAATGGTCATCTCCTGCTGCAGAAAATTACCGGAACAGGCTGTATGTGCTCGGCACTCTGTGCAACCTGTGCCGGGGCAGCTCCCGAGCGCCTGCTCGAAGCCGCTACCACCGGAATCGCCATCTCCGGACTGGCCGGTGAAATCGCTGCCAAAACCCTGCTTCCCACCGAAGGCACCGGGACTTTTCACCGCCGCCTGCTCGATGCCTTTTCTACATTGACCCCGGATATTCTCCAGAAACAAAGTAAACTGCTCTGACGGCACACTCACCGGGTTCATTTCAAGGCAGGGTACGACAAGCATATTGCACTGGGTTTCCGTCTGTCAAGCAATAACGAAAGGCCGAATGATCCTCCGGCAACAGCGGATTTGCCGCCGACTCAATGGGTGACAAAACGACTTGCAGCACCCAATTTTCCCGGCTGGAGGCTTCCGCAAAGAGCCATTTAATTTCCCGATGAAGAGGGTCTGAAACCTGTGCTTCCGGCCAGACTTCACGGATTTCCCATCCCTGTGGAATTTTCTGGTCGATGATCACCCCATGGCAATGCGCTTCCTGCTGATTATTCACCAGCAATAGATTGATGGTCAGCGAATTATCTCCCCTGAGCTGTAATTCCCGCCAAAGCTGATAGGGACACGCCAACTCCTCCTGTGACGCAGGTTCCTCCTCCTCCGACGGAACCGATTCACCGACAACGTTTCGCCGAAACCCCCTACGTTTTCTCTGCATCTCCCCGTTACTCTGCCGCTTCACCTCCGCCGACGTAAGGTTTTGAAGGTCTGCCTTTTCCCGGAGCTGGCACAAAAGACTTTCCTGCCAGCTCTCAAGCTCCCAGGGAATATGAACAAGAACATCGTTCTTTGTCGCGCTCGCGGGGGTTTCCGTAATCCGCCGGGCTGCCAGGATAAGCGGAGCTGCTGAATCCATGCACGCTTTCTCTGTCGACAACAAGGAATGTACCCCTGTGTCCCGAGCTTCGGTGCGTTGCATTTTCTCCTTATGCAATGGCAGCCATCCCAACAGAATGGCCAGAGCGGCCGCCAGCATCGCCGACAACAGATAAAGAAATTTCAACATCAGGGGTGCCCTTCCAATGTTGTTCCGGTCTGCCAGACTTCGACGGCATCCAACAGGGTTTCGTCACTCACTTTACCCTGATGCCACTCTTCCACTGCCTGAAGCATTTCCCAATCATCGATCTGCTCATTGTTATCACGATCAAGAGTATTTTGCCGTTGCTTGCCGGCTTGGATTGGTGGGTCTGCCCAAAAGGAGAAAAGTTGCGGATCCGGAATGCTTCGATCCCGACTGAAGACCGCAACCTCAAACTCAACCGATTCGCCGAGATCAAGTTTCTGATCAGCATTTCCAGTTTTTCGCAAGGCCGCTTCCACCTCTGTCGTGACATCCATATATTCCTTCCCTTCCGGGGTTTTTCCATCGATACGCACCAAACGGCTTTGTTCCGCCGAGGGTAAAACCAGCCAGAAGACCAGTTCGAGAGGTTTTCCTGCCTTGCCGGAAATATTGCTCATGGTAATCGTGGTTAGCAACGATCCATTATCCGGGTTGACCCGCCAGTTACTGTATTCCAGCTGCACTTGTTCCGTCACCTCAAGAATCGTCAGATTTTTGACAAAAGAGCGTGCCTGATAAAATAAAGTTTGATAATCGCCGGGTAAATAGACTGCCTGGGAAAGACGCGCTCCCCAGATCGAAATGCCGCCCAGAGAATAATTCCCCGAAAACCTGGCCGTTGCAATTTCATCACCATCAAAATCAAAAACCAGTTGGGCACAGGCTGAAGCATCCTGGCTGCTTTCCAAAAAACCGGCAGCATGGGCGCTTGCCACATTCCGCTTGTTTTCGTCAAACAACGTTCCACTCCACTGATAATTGCCTTCACTTCCAGGTGCCAGCAACAGGTCAAGCTCAACATGCAGCTGATCCAGAACAGCATCGCCATCCTGGTCGATTCCGCAATCCAGCCCTTCTCCGGTCAACAAGATCGGATCGTGTTCAAAAGCAAAATATGACAAAGGCGCGCTGGCTGCAACCCAAGCCGCTTTTTCCAGTGGAACTGGAGCGGTTCCGTCCGCGCTCCACTCCAATAGTTGCAACTCACTGACCCAATAAGGACCGTCCGCTCTTTGCAGAAAAATTTTCTCTGTTGAGAAATGCAGGATGATTTGCTGATTTCCGATGGCAAGTTCGAGGATTTTGCTGGAATCGAAAGCGATTGTTTCGCGTTTGTCATCCAGCAGGGATCCGCTCAGCGAATATTTCCCCGGCTTGTCGATTTCCAACTGACAAGTCGCCTGGAATTCGTCATACATCTGATTTTGATTCAGATCGACCGCTTCGATGTTGCTACAGCTCGTAACCCGGGCACTGCAAAGGCTGCCCTGCCCGGCTGCATACCCCCGCGCCGTGACCTGTGAACCGCTTGGCAGATGCAACTGAGCACACGCCGTAAAACGGTAATCCCCGCGTTTCGGACAAACAAAGGCGGCAGTAAAAATCCGATCTCCGGCAACGTCGTCTGGTGACAGGCCATCATCGCGAAACGCCCCTCCCGGAAAACTCTCCACGCCTTTTTCAGAAATGAATTCAGCCAACAAGTCCGCCGATAAGACCGAAGCATCTACCACTTCTTCCAGATATTTCCCACGGCAAAACATTCTGAATTCCTGTCCGACCGCAACCGTAGCGTGTTCCAGCCAGCATTGGAAGGAGAAAGCATTTTTTTCCTCTTCGAGCCAAATCTGGTAGCCGGTTTCTTTTGGCAGGTCGTAAGCTTCCAGGGTAACCGTACAGATTCCTGCTTTCGCAATAGTCCATTCCAGCATCGCGGTTCCAGCCAGCAGACTTTTCATCGGGACCTCTTCCCCCTCTGGCAGTTCAGCAAACTTGATGCCGTCTTCCGGATGATCGCTATTGCACACAGTACCATCAGGCGATTGCACAAGGATTCGAATACCAGGCTGCATGCCGATGAAAATGAATTTGAGTTTTTGCGGATATTGTAGAAAAAATGCGTGTTGCTTTTGCTGTTCCGGTGCTAGCACGCCGGCAGCGCTCTGCTGAACGGCTTCCCAAGCCGGGGATTCTTCGTCCTCATCAGCTTTTGCCACACTTTCCAGACTTCGCGTCGGACTCCCGCCACGATAGGTCAGACTGCCAAACATTCTGGCGGCAGAATATTGGGCTGCTTTGCGTTCCGTAATTTCCTCTCGATAGACCCGAGCAGTTTCCAAGGCCTTGCCGTAGATGATCCCAATATGATCATATCCTTGACCATGCAACGGCGAACTGGCCAGTGCGGACACCTTTGCGTGTGCACTGGCAACCGAAACGACTCCATCGCCCCAAAACGCCGGATGCCCCGCCTCGTCATAATGCCCATAAGCGCGTCGCGCCACCGGAAACAGATCAACTCCGAAGATGCCCAGATATCGATCCGGCACCCGTCCGGCCACCACCTTGACCGGAACCGCCGAAGCAGCCGGCGGACACAGCTCGTTCATGCACTCGCAATACTCTTGTGTCAGACAATAGGTTCCCGCCGTTTTCAAATCAACCCAAAGACCAACCGCCTGCAAAATTTCCTGTTCATACCATGGAAGTTCGCTGGAATCGAACAGATAACTCGCCATCCTGCTACCCTGATTCGGCGTAGCAATCTGCAACACCTGATGAATATCCCCGCAAAACTCCGGATTGGATTTCCGGTTGCTGTACCAACGCGAATCCAGCCCGCCTTTGCTGTGCGCCAGAATGTTGAATTGTTCCACCCCAAAAAGCTTTTTCAAACCGCCTTCGCCTGCCAAGTGCTGCTGAATGCGGCGGGCATTTTCTTCAATAGAGTTCTGCGGCCCGACGTCAATCGGCCAGGTAGGAACCCCATACATCTCGCGTATCTTTCGACGCATCTGCCCCCAGGTTTCCGCGCTGGACCACCAGCCATGAATCAGCAGTAAAGGCCGCGGCGCGGGAATCAGCAACGCCACCCAATCAATGGCAGTACACCAGTAATCCTCACCGGAATTTGCAGTATCGACAAAAACCTCAAGCAGATTTCTCGCCTTCTCTCCCGGGGCTTCCGGAAAATGGATCTGGTCTATTGGAATGCTGAAAATATTCATCTGCCAGATTTGGTTATCACCCGTCAAAGCGCCCAAAGAATAATCATTCAACAGTGCCTGGTCGCATTCGGGATGGCAATAGCTTCCGCCGCCATGCACATCGACATCCCAAGCTGGCAGGTATAAATACAACGATTCCGGGAGAGCTCCGATTTCCAGCTGACGGTCGCGTTCCTCCTGGTCACCAAAATAACGATCGATCCAAAGCGGAATCTGGATGACACCATCACTGCGAAAATGAACTTTTCCCAGATCCCCTCCGGAGGTCTCCACAAAAGCGACATCTTCTTTGAGCGGTGGTGGATATTGTACCGATCGCAAACGGTTTCGAAACCAGCTTCCATTCTGCACCTGTTCAAAATCTGTTTCTGCAATATAAGCACTGCATCCAAGGGTGAGCGCCAGAAGAAAAAAACCAATTTGCTTTGTCATGTTGAAAACTCCTTCTTTTGCGTTTGTTTCCCACCACCAGCCGTGGGCATTTTTGCCCCGATTCGGCTAATTAAAAACGATATCCGACAAAAAAAACCGAATTAAAAGCGCCTGCTCGCATGGAAATACGGCCTGGTCCGACGCGGAATTTCAGTTCCTCGGGATACCAGGAACCTGACGCATTCAAGCCGGCAAACAAGCCCTTAGCAAATTCCCATTCCAAGGCAGCGCTCAGGCTGCCGCCCAGCAGCAGGCGTTGTCCCTCGTCCCGATCCCGCCAAGACTTCCGCAATTCCTGCGTGCCGGTACCGGAACTCTGCCAAAGCTTCTCTTCTCTTTTGATATCCAGCGAAGCATAAAGAAGATTCATCCTGGCACTGATACTGCCGTGCACACAACGCAAAATCCGGCAGCGGAAAACCGGGCCAAAGAAAAATTCTTGCTGCTGACCATCGAGTTCGTAGCGCACCTGATTGCGATAGTTTAAGCTCGTTTCCGCCAACCCTTGTTCTACCCCGGTAAAATTGCGTTCGACCGAACTGGGACGATTGGCAATCAATGCACTCGAAGACGCCGGCGGGTCTGCAAACGGCCCCGAGCTGCTGCCAGTATGCCCGGGCGGCGGCATTTGCGCACCATAAGTAATATATGAATACGTATCGATTGCAGAATTTAAACTATTTATAATAAGATAATTCTGACTGAAACTACAAAACTGGTTCTGTTCCTCCCAATGGGGAATCCACTGCCCTCCCGCACTAAAACCAAGTTCTCCGAAAGCACCTTCTCCAAGTGCCCATTCGGCGGCGAATTCCAACCCGCAGGTAGCAGCACCCTGCTGTGATTTGCGTTCCATGCCCTGTTGCACATCGCTTAATTCCACCCGTTGCTGAGCGACCGAAACCGACTTCTGAAAAGTCAATAGTTGTTTTTCCGCATCATATTGTGAAGCCGAATGATACCCCCAGTTCCAGGTACTGTCCGGGAGAAGACTATCCGGATTCCCGGTACCCTCATCCTGAAAAACGTAGCCATCAGTAAAAAAACGATCGCCATAATCCAATGCATCGTCCACTTTTTCCTGTGTGATGCCAAGACGCATCCCACTCCAATCCCGCTTGGAAGAATAACTCAAACCGCGATACTGAATCGAAACGCGACTTCGATAGACCGGCCCAACATGAATGCGAAGAGTACCAGCGACGCCCTGCACCTGCAAAAAAATAAAAAAACAGAAACAAAACAGCCCATCCCGAATACTACAAAACCCATCCCTGAGAAGATGATTCCGACACCCCATCTGCGGCCTCCTTTCAATGGTGAAATTCCCTTTTGCCGAATTTTCGGCAGCTGATAAAACCGTAATCCATTTTTGGAATTCATCAACATAACATTCTGTAAATCATAACGATTGTGACTTATTAGGAATGCTTATGACTGAGCTTCGGGAAAAGCCAACCGTTCAAATTCATTAAAGCATTGGCATTTCCTGAATTGACGATGTATAATATTCACATAAGTAACCTTCTATCGCGATTGCAACAAGGGCTCCAACAGGGAGTTTACAATGAATATTTCTCAAACTCCGGCAACCTTCAGCAAAACCGTATTATATTCCGGCGATTTTCTGGATATCACCTTGGAAATCGATCGTATTATTCCAGGCAAAGCCTTTGTACGCACAAATTTAGGAAACAATACAAGCCGGCTCAGGGAAATTATTGAACAGGTCGAATTGGGCAAACCCTGCCGTGGTCAAGACTGGCATGATATCGCAATGGAGCAAATGGAGCCGAAACGCTTTAAGGTCACCTTGCCGATCAATGAAGTCGGATATTTTGAATTCAAGGCTTTTTTTGTCGACAGCAACTCGAAAGAGACGTTCTGGCCAAGAGGTGAAAATGCCTCTGTAAAAATCGAACCCGCTATGACCTTCTCAGGGAATACCATCTACAACGCCTTTGTCCGACAATTCGGTCCGAATAAAGCCGCTACGGCAGATTCCCCCCAACACCTGGACGCCGAAAAACTACTCAATGCGGAAAACTATACGGTGCTCCCACCTTCCGGCACCTTCCGTGATCTGACCATGGAACTCGACTTCATCATCGGAGAACTGGGCTTTCGCATCATTCAGCTGCTGCCAATCCATCCCACCCCAACCACTTTCGGACGCATGGGGCGCTTCGGCAGCCCCTTTGCCCCGCTCGATTTTTTCACCGTAGACTCTGCATTGGCAACGTTTGACCGAAAAGCCACCCCCTTGGAACAATTCATCGAGCTGATCGATGAAATTCATGTTCGCGATGCCCTAGTCATGCTCGACGTCCCCATCGGCCATTCGGGCTGGGGATCGGTCTTCCAGGTCCACCACCCGGAGTGGTTTGTTCGAAATGCCGATGGCACTTTTGTCAGCCCTGGAGCCTGGGGAGTCGTTTGGGAAGACCTTTGCAAAATGGATTACCACAACCAGGAACTCTGGCAACAGATGGCCATCGTTTTTCTGCACTGGTGCCGTTTGGGTGTCGATGGTTTCCGCTGCGATGCAGGCTATATGATCCCTGCCGAAGCCTGGAATTATTTGATCGCCAAAGTCCGCGATGAATACCCTGAAACCATCTTTTTCCTCGAAGGACTGGGCGGAAAAATCGAAACCACCGAACGCCTGCTGAGCAAAAGCAACCTGAACTGGGCATATTCAGAAATGTTCCAGCAGTACACCGCCGATGATATCAGACGATATCTCGACTTCACATGCCGCTTCGCTCAGCAAAGTGGAGCACTGGTACATTTTGCCGAAACCCATGACAATTCCCGACTGGCGGCTCGCTCCAAAGCTTGGGCAACTCTGCGCACCACTCTAGCCGCTTTGCTAGCACCCGCTGGCTGCTTCGGCATTGCCAATGGCGTCGAATGGCTCTGCACTGAAAAAATAAACGTGCATGAAGCCAGCCCGCTGAACTGGAGCTCCCCTGACAACTTGGTCGCTTTAATCAAACGCCTAAACACCATTTTACTAACCCATCCCGCATTTCAGGCCGGCACCATCCTGCAGCGGCCAGCCAGCGGCAACGGCTCAGCCATCGCTCTGCTCCGAATCCCAACAGATCGCAAACAAACCCTCCTGATTATCATTAATCCAGAGGAACAGCAAACGGCCTTCTTCGAGTGGAGTGCAGAGGATTTTGCCCCGACGGGTTCGGCCTGGGATCTGCTCAACGAGAAAAACCTGAACCTGACACCCAACAGCGGGCGTTTCCGCATGGAACTCCCACCCGCCGGATGCTGCTGCCTGGCAAAAAGTAAAATTGAACCGGCAAGCACAATCGCACCTACCGCCAATCAATGGCAGACAATGAAGGATATTGTCTTGGATACTTTCACGTTCCACAAAGGATTCGCGGACGCCACAAAATTGAAAATGAATCACTTGCTGGAAAAACTGCATCGTAATCCAATCGAATTTCTCCGGGAACTCTATGGACCAAAAGTCTATCTCCCAGTCCTCTTTTGGCAACCCCACCGCGATGAAACCAGAATCGTCCCCCTGCCTCCGGAACATCACCTCTTGATCCGTAACAAAACCCCGTTCGTCGTCAAAATTTCTCTACAAAACCGTTGTTTGCAGAAACACCGTTCGATTCCGCTGGAAGACGGCAGCCATTTTGCCTTGTTTCAGCCTCTGCCAGTCAATGGACAGACTCAGATGGCAGAGCTGGAAATCAATTTGTTTGCCAACCAGAAAGCATCCCGGCACAAAGGTATAATCGCTCTGTTGCCGAAACATCCCGTACCTCTGGAGCTGCGCCTCCGCGCAGAGGAACTTACCCCGGCGCATTGCGCCCTGGCCACCAGTGAGTTGGGGGCTTATGCCATGCCCCGCGCTATCTGGGGCACGATTCAGAGTCAATATGATGCGATGCTGGCCGCCAATTTGGATCCTGCGGTGCCGGTGGATCGCACCATCATGCTGACCCGCTGCCGAGCCTGGCTGGTGCATCGGGATTACTCGCGCGAATTAAACCTCAGCTGTCAAGAGGATTTCTCAGTGCTGGATTCTCAGAGTATGTGTTGGAACTTTACCGTCCCCTCCGGATTGGGAGAAAATATCAAACTCCGGGTCACCTTGCAACTGAGTCGCAACGGCAATGCAGTTTACCTCTCATTTACTCGCAATAAACCCGCGGACGCCACAGAACAAGAACACCTGCTATCCCCGGCGGAACCGATCTGCCTGATCCTGAGACCCGATATCGATGAACGAAGCTGCCACAACAATACCAAAGCATTCCATGGCGCGGAAACAAAATTTCCCAACGCGACCCGGAAATTGCCCCATGGCTTCGAGTTTTCGCCCTCCGGAAAACATACATTGCGCATGAGCTGCTCCCAAAGCTGCTATTTTACCAGCCCGGAATGGAAATATCAGGTCCCGCACCCTTTTGAACAGGAACGCGGACTGGAACCCACCGCCGACCTGTTCAGCCCCGGCTTCTTCCGCAGCGAATTGAACGGCGGAGAAACAATCTGCTTCGAGGCCATGGTCACTCCAGCCGGACAGGCAACCACGAAAACCGCACCACCACCAGCCCCACCGGAACACAGCAGCGCTCGCAAAGTACTCGATATTCTCAGAGAATCCCTGCAAAACTACCTAGTCAAACGGGAAAATTCCTATACCATCATTGCAGGATATCCATGGTTCCTCGATTGGGGCAGAGATACCCTGATCGCTTTGCGCGGCATGATTGCTGCCGGAATGCTCCAGGAAAGCAGCTGCATCCTCCGCCAATTCGCCAGCTTCGAGCAGGGCGGAACCCTCCCCAATACGCTGCAGGGACACCAGATCGCTAACCGCGATACCAGCGATGCCCCTCTGTGGCTCTTTGTCGCAGTACGAGATTTCCTCGAGGCTGCCAACAATCCGGATCTGCTACAGGCCGATTGCCAGGGGCGCACCCTGCTGCAAGTACTCGAATCCATCGTCGAAAATTACCGGCAGGGAACGGCCAATGGGATCTCCGTCTGCCCCGAAACAGCCCTCGTCTTTAGCCCCTCCCACTTTACTTGGATGGATACCAATTACCCCGCCGCAACCCCCCGGGAAGGATACCCGGTGGAAATCCAAGCTCTCTGGATCGCAGCGCTGGAACTGCTGGGAAAAGTCACCGGCAAAAAAAATTGGAAGAGCCTGGCTGAAACCGCCCGCAAAAACTTGCAGGAACTTTTTTATACGGATGAAACGGTCGGCTTCTCGGACTGCCTGCATGCAGCCCCCGGCACTTCAGCCAGACTAGCCGTAGCAGATGACCTATGCCGACCGAATCAATTACTTGCTGTAACCTTAGGGGCACTAGACAGCCATAAGATCCAGCGCCATATCCTGCGGGCCACTCAGCCCTTGCTGGTACCGGGAGGGATTCGTTCGCTGGCCGATCAACAAGTGCATGTTGCGCAAGCGATCTATCATCATGGCAACTTGCTCAATGATCCCCTGGCTCCATATTGGGGCACATACCTTGGCGATGAAGATACCCGGCGCAAGCCGGCTTACCATAACGGCACAGCCTGGGGCTGGCTGTTGCCCTCCTACTGCGAGGCTCTTTATCTGACCTTCGGAAAATCCGCCCGCCCCGCCGTGCATGCCCTGCATAACTTGGCTGCCGGCACCCTGTTGCGAGGCTGCCTGGGACACCTGCCGGAAATTCTGGATGGCAACGCCCCACATCAGATCCGTGGCTGTTCGGCTCAGGCCTGGAGTGTCAGTGAACTGTTCCGGGTGCTGAATCTATTGCAGAAAGAAGTTCACCAAACACATGAGAAAAACTAAGCAAAGGAGAATCATCATGGCCTGCTCAAAAAAAATCAATGCAAAGAAAAGAATCATCTTTGTCTACCATGGAACCCCCGGCGACTCCGTCTTCCTGGCAGGAGACTTCAACGCCTGGAAAACAGATCAAAAAATACTCCAGGATAAAAAAAAGGATGGCACGTTTTCCTGTATCTGCTTGCTCTCCCCAGGTAAATATCAATATAAATTTTTCGTCAACGGAGTCTGGGCGCTGGATGCCAACAACCCCAATCTCTCACCCAACGAATTCGGCTCCCATAACTCCATCTTGGAAATCGGATGAGCACGGACGAACACGGGGTGAACTAGCGTCTACAACCTAAACGGTAGGTTGGCGCCAATTCTAAAAGGCACTCTCCAAGACCGGGTGTCTCGGAGAGGCACTACGGAGAAAAGAGGACGCCCCAGCTGCCGTTCTGTTGGCAGACGCTTGCGACCGCCGGAACCAGCAGTTTACAACTTATAATTACTGCGCCGCCTGGCGGATTTTCTGCAACAGGGTTTCCAGCAGCTCCTGTTCGGGCAGGGTGCAGACAGCCTTTCCATATTGAAATAAAATGCCATTTCCGTTGCCGCCGGCAATACCGATATCCGCATCTTTGGCTTCTCCAGGGCCATTGACACAGCAGCCCATTACGGCGATTTTACGCCAGGGCAGTTTTTTCCCTTCTGCCGCCAGGTGAGCCAATTCATTTTCCACGGCATTCACCATCGGCAGCAGATCGATCTTTGTCCTGCCGCAGGTTGGACAAGATACGACTTCCGGGCCTTCCCGGTGCGTTCCGACCGCCTGCAGAATCTGTCGGGCGGCCAGCACTTCTTCTTCTGGCGCTGCCGTCAGACTGACCCGAATCGTATCCCCGATGCCATCCAACAGCAGACTGCCAATCCCGATCGCGGATTTCAGAAGCCCGCTTTTCAGGGTACCGGCTTCCGTTACCCCCAAGTGAATAGGAATATCGGAACATTCTGCAAAGCAACGAGCTGCATGCACTGTCGTCTTCAGCTCGGAAGATTTCAGGCTGACTTTCAAGGCAGTACAGCCCTCTTCTGCAAAAATCCGGCAGTATGCCATAGCACTTTCCACCATGGCTTCCGGGGTTCTGCCGAGACGTTCTTCAATCCGGGGATCCAGGCTACCGGTATTCACTCCGATACGCACCACTTTTCCTAACCGCGCAGCCTCTCTAGCAATGATGCGTATCTTCTCAACATCCCGAATATTTCCGGGATTGATGCGGATTCCAGCTGCTCCGGCAGCCAAAGCCCCCAGAGCCAGGCGATAATCAAAATGAATATCACCGATCACAGGCAAAGGACTTTCCGCACAAATCCGCTGAAAAGCAGGCAGCACGGATTCCTCCGGTACCGCCAGTCGGATGATCTCACAACCCAATGCCGCCAAACGGGCAATCTGAGCCAGTGAAACCTCCGCATCTCCAGTATTCGTATTGCACATCGATTGAATCGAAACGGGCGCGCCCCCGCCAATCAACACCCCACCCAGTTGAATTTGTCTGCTCTTCATATCACCTCTGTTTTTTATCATTATGAATCAGTCCGGCATAAACTAATCCCGCAGAAGAAAAAAGCAAGCTCGATCAGGAATAACAAAAAAAAACAGGTGAATTATGCTTGCCCTGCGGAAAACTGCCGGCATGCGGTTGACAATTCCGGCAGGAGATTTAGAGTAAACCATGCGGGACAAAGTAAGGCTTATGTCCCGATTTCAAGATCTTCCGGATAAGCCAAGGTGAGAAAAGGGGAAACGATGCGTGAAATCAAAGCTGCCGTTGTTGGTCTCGGTTGGGTTTCCGGGGCTCATATTGAGACTTTGAAACAAACAAAAGGGGTTCGTTTATCTGCAGTATGCAGTCAGCGAAATCCCAGCTCTGCAGAGGTGGAAACCCAATACGGCTTGCCGCTTAAAGTTTATGCAGATTATCAGCAAGTACTGGCCGATCCGGACATCGATATGGTATCGCTGTGCACCCGGAATCCTTTGCATGCAGAACAAGCCATTGCCGCAATAAAAGCAGGCAAACACGTTTATATTGAAAAGCCAATTGCCCTGAACCTGGAAGATTGCCGCCGAATCAGAGACGAAGCTCAGCGCCATCCCAAAGTCTGCATTTGTGTTGGTTTTGAGTGCCGTTTCAGCCAACAAGTCACCCTGTTGCGGCAAGTGCTCGACAAAGGCCTTATAGGAGAAATACACTATGCCGAAGTCGACTACTATCATGGTATCGGCCCATGGTACGGTCAATTTCCCTGGAGTTGCCGCAAAGATGGCGGGGGCAGCGCTCTTTTAAGTGGCGGATGCCATGCCTTGGATGCCTTATTGCTCCTGATGGGAGATACCCGGGTAACGGAAGTGAGCTCTTACGAAACGAAAAGCAAAGCCGCCTGTTTTCAGGATTATGAGTACAATCCCTGCAGTGTTAGTATCCTGAAATTCGCCGATGGCAAATTGGGTAAGGTCACGGCCTCGATCGATTGTTTGCAACCCTATTATTTTCACTTCCAGTTACTGGGCAGCAAAGGCAGTATCCTGGACAATAAATTCTACAGCACGGAATTGTCCGGCCTGAACCCGAACAAGTGGAGCCAACTGGAAACCATCCTGCTGGATTCCGGCGATGTCGTCGACCATCCCTATCAACCCCAGTTTCAGCATTTCATTGCTGCCATTCAAAATCAGCAACCCATGCCTTTGACCGGCATCGAGGAAGCATACCGGAGCCACCTGCTCTGTTATGCAGCAGAAAAGTCCGCTATTGCTGGGCGGACGATACAGATTGCCGAGCTGGAAGCATAACAAAAACTCAAGCAAAACCAGTCGCAAGCCCCATCGTCAGAAAGTTTCGCACAATGACCAGGAATGGTAGCGATATAGTGTTTTGCTCAGCATTTTTTGCAGCGCTGCAAATAGTCATGATAACGTTGATAGAGAGTCCCCGCAGAAGGATACATGGAATCCGGACTGAGAAAATGCGGCAATTCAAAGCTGATGATTTTGCTGACATAAACCTGAGCTCGCTCTAATTTAAAACGCATTTTTTCCCATTCGATGGGGGGAAATCGCCAAGGCATATCTCGGTCAAAGGTCTCTAAATTACTCCAAAATTCAACGTTATATTTCGCGGTTACTGCAGCCATCACTTGCAGATAGCCTTCCAACTCCTTAAAAGCAACATGGCCATCCATCGGTGCATAAATGTTGATCAAACCTTCCATTTCGGCAAGAATATATTCAAAATGCTGACGGTGGACTTTTGGAGAAATCGGTCGTTCCTGTGACCACTTACTTCCAGCATAACGTGGAGAGGTCATAATCGGCATCTGAGCGTTCAATTTTCGGATTTCCTGACAAAGTGGTTTCCAGATTTTTGTTTGATGATATTGCATACTGCCTTCATGGGACATGTACCAGCCTGCAAAAGCCGGATGCTGCCCATAGCGTTGTTGCAATTCATGGATTAAATCAATGTTGATGGCGACTTCACTTTGCCAATCATTGACCAACCAATACTTCTCAGTATCGAACATGCCGATATATATTTTTACATGATATTTTTTGCCCAGGTCAAGAAACCGTTGAACCAAGTCATTTTCCTGATACAACGTAGTCTTCATCACATCAGATTTGTACATTGCACTGTCCTTAAAACCAACCCGGATGATGATCGCAGTATCAATACCATCACGCTGATACCGCGCAAATTCACGATCCCAGATTTCATCCGTCCAATTGTTGGAAGGAATATCACAGGCAATGCCATCGAGAAATGTGCCGCTGATTGGAATAAAATTTATCATAAAATCTCACTTTGCTTCTTGTGTAACAAAAACAGCAATACCGTCGCTTGGAATTGTTCCGCTCGCTTCATTTGTCTGAAGAATTTCCCCTGTCAGTATATTCACCAATTTACATGCTGGGGGCAATTCCGCTTTAAAATGGAATGGCCGGGCGCCTGAAGTCGGGTTCATTAATGCCATCAAGAGTTTTCCTTCTGAATCGCGCAAGACCTCATAATCTGCCCGATCAAACCCATGGAGCTGTATTTTTTCCGCGACCTGCTCTCCTTTCAGAAAGAAAGTTTCATATTCGGCCATGATCCGGGACACTGTTGCCATGGCATCAAAGGTGCGTCCATCTAGGGATTCAAGGGAATATATCAGGATTCCCGCCGTGGCATCGCAGGCACGTCGCAAAAGTTTTGCCAGGCTCGTATAATTTGGGGCTGTCCGCGCCTTGACATCGTAGGGATAAACGATGGCGCCAAGCATCAACGGCGTTTTCCCAACGGCCTCCCTGGTATCTTTCAGTTCCCGTTCATTGCGCCCATAGCCACAAGCAACATAATCAAGATGCGGAGCCATCATTTTCCAGTCAATGCCATAATAATGCAAGGATTCCGGGCTTTGATAAGCCGAATAAGCCGTTAAAACACTGCCTGGAAAAAGTTCCTTGATCTGTTTTTTCAAAACTTGACAGAAATCAGCAACCTTCCGGTTCATATATACAGTCCACTCCTTAAAATATTTCTGTTCAATCAGCTCAGGTGTCAGCTCTTCCTGAATTTGGTTCAGCTGGGCAAAATCCTGTAAACAACGAGGACAAAAGCAAGCCAGATAACTGCTCATAACCCGCTCTTCATAATCCAGATGAATGTTATCAGGACGCTTCATCCGTTCATACCACTCCGGCAAATTCTGCCGCAAATACTCGGCAAATTGAGGATCTTTCAGCAAAGTCGACGAACATACAAGAGCGTTTTTGGGATCGGAAAATTTCTTCCCATGACGATCAATCAAGACCTGATCCGGATGTTTTTCCAGATAGGGCGCACAGGAAAAATTCCAATGCGCAAAATTGAATAAATAAAAATGGTTTAATTGCGGATGAGTATTATTCAGGCCTCCCGTGCTAGTGACCCCCATTTTTACAAACTGGTCGCCATAGAGCATTAAAAGTTCCGGGCGATCCATTCTTGAAAGCCATCCAGTCCATAACTGAAGATCAAGCTTTTTAGGCTGTTTCCCGCGTAAGGGCTCGAGCAGCCGAATTTTCACGGGCTGGGGCACTTCTTCCAAAGCCAGAGAACGGCTTGAAATGGAATAATAAAAGAATGCTTCCTCATCGGCATGCTGTTCCGGTGCCTGGATCAGGAAAGCAATCTGTTGCCAAAGCGGCAAATCCGGATTCCAAGGCACACTTTTTTGCAGTGCAAGACTGTATCGGCGATAGTTTTTCCCTTGGTAAACACGTTTCCCCTGTTCCTGGAACTCGAAAGGCCAAACCTTGTAATATCCGCTGGCCCCCGGGCTGCTAAAAGCTTCCGGCAAGTCAAAATGGATAACATAATCTTGAATACTCTGTCCCTGAAGACCGCTGGGGGAAAAAATAATTTGCTGAAAGCCCCCACGATTAATCGCCACCCCTTCGATACCCCAATTTGGCCAGATCACAGAATGCTCCAACAACAAACGAAAACGGTAATATCCGGGAGCTTGTTCTCCAGCATCACTGGCATATTCCCACTCTGCATCGGAAAAATCAGGTTTTTCCCATCCAGGCATTTCCTGCGGATGATACTTCCAGTTCGAATGGATACGATAGGTAAAATCTCCCACCTGAAAACTAGCATTGAATGGTTCCTGAGAAGCGATGGCAATGGTATTGATCCCACTACTCAACATGCTGCCTTTCTCAACTTTGCGGCCATTGACATAAACCTGGCCGGAAGTCTGAAGATCGCTGATTTGATTGCTGTTGACGCGCAAGGCATATTTTGGCGAACGTAACAAGGGCTCCAGAGAAGCCGCATTTTCTGCTTGCCAGAAAAAGCTGAATTCGCCACTCCCAAGCAACTCAAATGGACAGTCTCCTTGCTTTCGGTCATTTGGGACATGAGCACTGAAATAGGCTGGCTTTTGCTTTACAAACTGGACTGCGGCAGTGAATCTTATCGGCATTTGATATTGCTCATTATGCAGCTGCACTGAAAACTGGTTTTTGCCGGGCAAAAAAGCCGGCAAAGAAGAAAGACTAATTCCAGGAGTTGTTGCGAGAAAACGCAATCCTCCCAAGCTGCTGGCATGATGCACCCCGCGTTGAGTCCGTTGGAAAGCACTAATCTCTTTGCGACTCTTTTCAAAGCGTCCAACCATGAAACGCCATTGATCCCCTGCTTTAGGACTGGCTGCTAAGTTCTTCAAAGGAATCGCCATTTCCAGGCACCAGCGTCCCCGCTGGTCTTCAGGATATCGGGCAGCCGCTACAGTTGCTTCGGAAGAATAACTCGAATCACGACTTGACCAGAGATTATTTGCCTGAGCAATAGAGTCTGTCAAGATGCCATTTGCATTGACAGCGAAGTCATAGACCGGTCCTTCCGGAGCAGGTTGCAAAAGCAACACGATACAATCATCCGAAAAAATATTTTTATCATCTGGAGTCACAATATTGGCTTGAAACTCGTGCATCCTATTTGCCAACGGCTCCAAAGCCCATTCCATACATTCGAATGCGACATAAAGAGAATCAGTATCCCAACACATCCGCACGCTCGTTTGTTCGATGGCAAAACGATTCTGCTTTGCCAATAGGAAAGGGCTGACCTCAATGCACTCTTTCCAGGCCAGATCATCAAGCCTACCATCGATAACTGGAGCAATGGAACTATTCCCGATGGCAAGGAAACCATTGTTTTCTGAAACTGCACCTGCTCTGGAAGAAAGCAACAGGATGACCAACAGCATGGCGGTACTACGAAATAACATGTGTTTACTCCATTGAATTAAGAATGGCTGGATTCAGCTCAGCATTTGTGCTAAGAATAATTTTATCAACCCAGATCTGGGTTGCAGGATCTCCGTTATAATGCAAAATCACTTCGGGATAGGCGGCAGCGGCAGAGATGGGGCCAAGCCGCACCCAGTGCCAGGAATTCTGAGCCGTAAAAATACTTTCCGCCAATACCTGTTGTTTATCATAAAGCAGATGAACTTTGATGGGGTGCTCAGAATCTTTATAAAGATTGGCATAATAATAGATTGGCTGGCTGCTCGTTGGTACCGGAAGATGGACTGCGCAATACCAGCGTTTTCCCCAGACTGCCATGCGTTTATAGGCTCCGGCCTTAGTCTCAACTCTGCCATTTGAGCCGGGGTGTTCAAACGCCAAAAAAAGACGAGCAGGGATTTCAACCGCATATAATTCCGGTATTGGCAAGACCGCAATAGCGAGGTTTCGGATTTCAAAAGTTGTTTGCGCATCGGAAGTAGAAAAGAGATCGAAAGAAAACAATTCCTTGTCCTCATAATAAGAAATGCTGAAATCCTGCCATTGCGCATTTAGCACCAAGGTTTGACTGTATGCCCAACCACTGCTGCCATTAATCCCGGCAGCGGCTTTCCCCTCACCACGCATCTGCCCGGAAATGATATAACGATGTCCGGGAATAATCTGAACAAGCCCATGACAGCCACCC
Organism: Lentisphaeria bacterium; assembly: GCA_041670605.1. Classification (GTDB taxonomy): domain Bacteria; phylum Verrucomicrobiota; class Lentisphaeria; order Oligosphaerales; family Oligosphaeraceae; genus JAQVUB01. The sequence goes on along the minus strand of JBAXYW010000009.1, from coordinate 4,216 downwards.
AGGCGAACAGAAGACTGAATGCGAAGCTGGCACGATTCAATAAAAAGTTTCGCATTATTGGTACTTTTCCACGTTTCTGGTAATTGAACTCGTAGCAAAGAAATATCCGCACTGGCGGCAGATAAAACCCAAAATGGACAAAGAGCCAACGCCAGAAAAAAATTAAAATTATGCATTTTTTTTGGAATTCGTAGTGATCTTTTTAAAATAGCGAAATCAGTCAATATAAAAGAAATCATTACTGACCTGACCTTTCTTCAAGGTTTCCGTAGGGTCATCGGCAAAATTGATATTGGCACGAAGACTGTCATGCCCAAACCAGATCCCCCTTCCGGCATCACCACCAGTACTGCTCCCACCCCATTTGGTGCACCATCTATAATTACTAGCCCCAAGATCGCTGCCGCCGATATCAGCATCGGCAACAATCAGATAAGTGGCGGGTTTCCGGATCGCACCCCGATTTTTTTTACAATAAGTTGCCCTGGTGGCGTGGGAATTCAGCATCAGGCTATAACCATAATTAACAAATTTCCAGGCGGTTCTACCAGCCAAATTCTTAGGGTAATCCATCGGCTCATTTTCTTTCATTGTTGAATAAACACCGGCGCTGAGCCATTTAGCCCCCATCTATGGAGCAAATGGATGAATAGAGAAACCACACCAATATTGATTCGTATTCCCATCAACTGTACAAGTTGCCGGAAAATAAAAATCATCATAATCATCGGCATAAAAAGATGCATGATATCCCAATTGGAAAACTTTGCTCGCGCAACGGACTCGGCGCGCCGCTCCCTGTTGATATTTTAGAGAAGAAAAAACGTGATCGACAATAAACATCTATTTAATATTATACTTCTCCTTTAACTCTTTGCAAACAAGAGAAAAAACTTGCTAAAACATAGTGAACTGCTAATTTAAAAGCATTTAGGCAGTAAATAGCGTCTGAAAATACTCCTGTGAAAGACATTTGTCAAAGTCATTTCGCCGTAAATTGTCGGAATCCGGGGAAATGAGGCGTTAGACGGCTCCCCGTTCCCGTCCCATCTTGAGACATGTGCGTTTGTAGTTCGGGCAGCCCGCGTTAGTGTTCCCTGAAAATTTCTGTCGTCAAGTAAATACTCATATTCCCATAAATAAGGAAAAAAAGAACATGTTGACTTGTCGGAACGATTATGATCTGAAACTGATTCCACCCGATCTTGCCGCAGAACGCGACAACCTCGAGATCAGGCTCCAATATCGGGATGCTTCCGGGCCGGTAAAAATTGATTTTTTCTGGGACAATGAAAAACTGGGTTCCGTTACCGGGAAAAGCCACTCTGGCTGGCACCTGGAAACCCTGCGATTGCCACTGGCAGGACGACGCGGAAAACACCAGATATCAGCCAAACTTTGTGATGCTGAAACACAACTTTCTATCGCAAAGCAGATCAAAGTAATGGCTGCTTTACCGGCGATTTTTCAAGGGGGTTTTGTCATGCTTGGCGCTCCCGCTGACCGACAACCCTGTGATCCATTCCGGGATGCAGTGATGAATCTTGATGATGAAGGATGGAAAAAACAGGTCGACGGATGGAATGCACTCGGGATGAAAACACTGGTTTTATTTGACACTGTCTTTCCCGCCAGCCTGCGCGAAGGCCGATTTCATGCGTATTATGATTCAAAACTACTCCCCAAAGCCCCCATTCGTGCCCACGATCCCATCGCTGCCATTCTTGACGCTGCGGTTAACAATCAGCAACAAGTATTCGTTGGTATGTGCGCCTGGCCAGGCGCTGGCGAAACGATCCTCTCAGAACTCATCGAAGAACTTTTCCAACGGTATAAGCATTTTCCAAGCTTTTATGGATGGTATGCTTCCAACGAATTTCCGACTGCCGGGTTTTGTTTTGACAGCGCTGCGGAATATTTTACCATAATTCGCAACCGGATCTGTAAATTCGGGCCTGCCATGCCCCTGCTGACTTCTCCATACCAGCCCACCCTTTCGTTTGATATTAATCCAACCTTGGATTTTAATTCCCCCGCACTTGCAGAAAGTATGCATAATGGGCTGCATCCGAATTTCGCCCGCCTTTTACGCGAATGCCCGGCACGCCCAGATATTCTTATGCCACAAGATGGCGCTGGCCGACGAATGCCGCTACCACGGCATCGCGATCTTATTGAATTCAATCATCGAGCCTATGCCGCTTTCCACGAAGCATGTGACACGGCTGGAATCCACCTCTGGGCAAATGTGGAAAGTTTTGATTTCGCCGATGATTTCAGACTGCTGCCGCGATTCATCAATGGCGGCTTCGATGGCGAAAAAGGCCTGGTTCAACAACTCGAATCAGTATATGAAAACGTCGAAAAAATACTGACCTTTTCATTGCCCGGTTTTTTTGCTGCTCCTGGCACAGTTCCTGCCATTGGTGGTGACCTTGCACTTCAACAAGCAAAACGCTATGAAGTCTATCGTACCACCCCGCTTCGTCCCTTTCTCAATCACGCTCTTGGCAAACCTTATACTCTGGAACCCGCCCCTTCTCGGCTGCTACCGGATCGCCAGCCTGGAAAACTAACCGATGGACTCATTTCCGGCGGTTATGCAATCGATTTAGACAGCGATCGGATGGTCGGTTATGATTCTCGTCAAGCGGATGTAAATGGCAATCTTGCTGCGACAGTCAGCATTGATCTCGGAATGAGCGAAAGCATCTCAAAAGTACGAATCGCTGGCTCGGTGCGACGAATTCGCGGTCGAGCCGATAAGCTCGTTGTGACAGCACGTAATAGCAGTTCTGAAACCTGGCAGGAAATCGGCAGCTGCACAACCTACCGTTTGGGTTGGCTTGGAATCGAAATAACAGAACCGGTCAAGGCGCGTTTTCTGCAATTAACCCTCTATAAGCACTTTAACAGCAATATCAGTAGCAATTGGGCGGATTGCTGGCTGCTGCTGGATGAAATTCAAATTGGCGAACCTATATCTGCCAACGCATGAAAACAAGACGCTTGCTCCCAAAGCAAAGGGTAGAATTCAAGGCTGCCGTAAATCCAAAGCGAAAAAAACGACTCTGATCCCTGAATTCTCAACCTCAAAAAAAATACTGAGCGGCATTTTTTGAGAAATTGTTGGTTCTGGTTTCGTGATTTTTCCAGGGAAGAGTATATTGAGCCGGATGCCAACCCGTTTTGACGGTACATTTTTTCTGCACTGGAAGGCAATAGAAGAGGAAAGCTGCTTCTTTTTCGTCTCACTCGTCTCTAGTGTTTCATCAATTCTTCAGATTATGGGCGAAAAATCCCCTTCCTGTTTTCATATTGTGAAAATCTCAACCACTATCGAATCATGACGACAAACGAATCCACCTGCTGGCACTTAACAATAGCTTATGATGGCAGCCAATATTTTGGCTGGCAGATTCAGACAAAACTCAAAACGGTACAGGGCGAGCTGTTAAGGCGGCTACGACTGATGTTGCGTTCGCCGGAATTGAAAATTTCCGGCTGCAGTCGTACGGATGCCGGTGTACATGCTTTGGATCAGCAGGTCAGTTTCAGTGTAGACATGCCGGAGGATATTGATCCAGCTTCCTTTCCGGCACGCTTGAATCGTTGGCTACCAGACGATATCGTGATTACCGGCGCCAGAGTCTGCCCAGACCCTTTCAATGCCCGCCATGATAATTTTGGCAAAGCTTATACGTATTGTATTTCACCAGGCATCAAGATCAATCCCTTGTTTGCGCGCTACGTCTGGCGCACGCCGCATCCCCTGAACCTGCAGGCCATGCAGGAAACCGCAACGTATCTGACCGGCACCCTGGATTTCGCGTCATTCGCCGTCAATTCGCGTCAAGAAATCGACAGCACCGTACGAACCCTATACTGCCTGCAAGTTTTGGAAAAAGACGGTATGATTTATATCAATGCGGTCGGGGAGAGCTTTCTTTATAAAATGGTACGCAGTCTGGTCGGCTACCTCGTTCATGTGGGCATGGGGCATGCCAGACCGGAAAACACCCCCACTGTGCTGGAAGGGAAAAAGCGCAGCCTAGCCGCCGACAGCGCTCCTGCCCAAGGCCTCTTTCTGGCAAAAGTCTTTTTGCAGCCTGAGGAATGGCGCAACTATTCCCCACAGTTGCCCCCATTCCTGTTTCAAGGACTTGATCCGCGAAACGGCCCCAAAGAAACGCTGCCGGCCTGCTGAAAGCTCCGC
>JBAXYW010000008.1:0-23595 GCA_041670605.1 Lentisphaeria bacterium | reverse complement strand
GCTCGGTTTGTGGTTATCAGGTTTGCTGCTCGACTTTAAATTGCGGTGGGCTTCACATTTTGAAATACATTGACACCCGCATTTGGAACTCCTTCCGCAGTGGCGCCCTCCGGGCACTGATCGTGGGGTAGGTCTGTACCCCGGGTTGCGTCGCACTCCGTGCTCCTCACCCGGTTATGTTTGTCTCGCCCTTCGGGCTGGGGAGGACGCTGGTACGGATGTCAATTCTTTGGCGAAAGAGAAGAAACGAAAATCTGCATATGCGGTTCGACGAGGGCTTCGGGCTAATCCCCGTACCTACTCGACTGGGAAAACCTTTTTGGATGGGGTCTAGTTAGTGACTATGCTACACCATCGGAAAGAATAACCCAAAACCGGTCACGTATTATTTGCGTCGTTTTGAAGCATGCGGCAGATTGTCGACGGACTAATCCGGCGAAGAAGGAGAAGATCCGGCCACATTCCCGGAGCCAGACACATTCTCAGACATATCACGCGCGTCCTGAATGATCGATTCAAGACTGTTTCGACGTGTTTTATCCAGTGCCTGCATACGCTAATGTTCAACTTTGTTGAGTTGTCCACGACCTAGAACGGCAGGGTGACACCTCCTGACGCCAATCACCGGTTGGCTGTCTTCATCAATGTACTGCTGACCTTTATCGAGCACAAGTTTCATTTGACAATAGAACAAAATAGAGTAACGTATATTCTGGAGATTTTAGATGCGAAGAAGTTATGTAGATTACAAGACTTCCTTACGCATCTCCTGTTGGAAACTTCCGTGTTAACGCGGTCAGCTGCTTGGAGTTTCGCAGCACCAGTACTCAGCATTGGAACCAGGTAAGAATATGGTCAAAGTAATTTATCCTCTTGATGTCAGCCCGGAATATGAAAAATTAAAAGCGCAGTTTGAACAATTCAGAGGGGAATATTCCGAACTGATCACTCGCTATCAGGAACTGCTTACAACGATTATTCCCAATGTCGCAATGGACTATATGCTCAAAATCGGGCGCCGGGAACATCAGCTCTTTACTCTGCAGGTAAAATTTCAGCAGCTGAAACGTGAAATCAATCTCTATCAGGCCGCCCTCAATCGGGGCGAAAGACTCTCGCAACAGCAAGTTGATAAAATCATCCGGCAGGAATTCAACGAATATCAGCAACAGCTGCGAAAACAAGAACAGCAAATCAAGGAAGCGGAAAAACGCTTCAGCTGCGAAAAAATGAGTCCGCAGGCAAGCAAGGAAATCCGTAAACTGTTTCTGGCCTTAGTAAAAAAACTGCATCCGGATCTGCATCCGGATTTCTCTCCACTGGCCAACAATCTCTGGAACCAAGTGATGGAAGCCTATGAACAGAATAATTTAGCAGAACTGAAATTGCTGACAGATATGACGGCGGAAATGATCAAGAATCCTGAAATCCCGACAGCGCCCGAAGATGCGATCGTCATATTCAGGAAAAAAATAGACAAAATGCTCTGTAGAGCACAGGCATTAGAGGAACGCCTGCAGGAATTGCAGAAGATTCCTCCTTTGAGCTATGTTGATTTGCTTGCTGATGCCAACCAGGTGCTAAGCAAACGAGTGGAGCTCGAGCAGAGGACTCAACTTCTTGAAGAGCAGATACTGACCCTTCAGAGCACATTAGCGCAACTACGAGGTTCGTGATGGCCAATGATATTATCCCAGTTGCTGACTGGAGCAAAATGATCCAGGCTTTTGGCAAGGATGGCGTCCCCCTGCCCTTTGTTAAAGAAATTTTTCTGCTGGAATGCCAAGTAGCCGGAACCAGTCATATTGACGAAATTGAAGAGAAAACCGCAGGCCTGAATCCGGGTGCTTTTTTGGGTTTCCTGCGTGAACCGGCCAACCCGCACGACCCCCTAGCCATTCGGATCCTGAATCAGCAAAATGCCAAAATCGGTTATGTCCCACGTCAGCGCAACGAAGTCATTGCACGTTTGATGGATGGAGGAAAGCTAATTTTCGGCAAAGTCGAAAGCAAAGAAGCAAACGGCTCCTGGCTCAAAATCACGATCACAGTCTATATGAGGGATTTCTGATCCTGCGCCAGTTTTCGCCACTTATTCAGTCCGTATGCCGGAACAACAAACTCTCAATAGCCAAAAAGATCAATGCACTCGTGGTAGTTGTTCCCAGCTGGTAGTGTAATTTGGTGAAAGGTATTCGCGTTTCATAGCCCAGGGTCTGGCAATGCCTTCGGCAAGGTTGAAAACGGTACCACGCCCCAAGGTTCGGTTTAACTGATCAACCGCCACTGACAATTTTTTTGCTTTTACACACTGTGGAGACTGCCCGAATAATTCCAGCTGACGATGCGTTGCTATCTCCAGACCGAAGAAGACAACCCCGGCTTTCTTGTAGCGCCGCCCGGGACAAAACAACGAGTGCAACTTCGGATGAAGAGCCTTCAACATTGCCGAAGTATGAGCCGTTGGCTCCGGAAACATGACTGTCGTTCCAGCATAACCGCCAGACAACAATTTTGGCCGGGATTCCGGATACGATTGAAAATAGATATTGACTCCAGCTGCCTGCTGTTCTTCTTTGCGCAACTTTTCCGCCGCCCGGGCAGTATAATACGCCACAGCTTCTTCCAGTTCGGAAAATTCACTGACCGGATGCCCAAACGAACGGGAACAGGATATGCTCTGCGACAGTTGCTCAGGATCTTCCTGCGCAATCAGCGATTGCCCACGCAATTCCAACGCCGTCCGGGCCAGGCAGACATTGAATTTCTTCTGCAAAAATGCCAGGTCGGCTGTTGCCAGCTGCCAAGCCGTAAAAATGCCAAGCTTGGCCAATTTCTGTGCCGTCCGGCTGCCAACTCCCCAGACCTCGCATACCGGCAATTCTGAAAGTATCTCGGAAGCGTCGTCCGGCATGACGAAAACTCCATCCGGACGGGTTTTGGCAATATGATTGGAGATTTTCGCCAGTGTCTTACTGCTGGCGAAACCAACCCCGCAGGGGATACCGACCCAATTCAGCACCGTCCGACGAATTTTCTCGGCCAGAGCAACATAGTCTCGGACGCAAGGCAGTTCAATATGCACAAAGGCCTCATCAATCGAATATTGCTCCACCTCCGAAGTAAACTCCTGTAAAGTCACCATGACCCGTCGCGAAATATCACCATATAACTCATAATTACTGGACTTGAGAATCAACTGGTGAATAGCCTGTACCGGCTTCAGCTGAAAATATGGCGTCCCCATCGGAATCCCCAAGGCCTTGAATTCCGCCGAACGGGAAATAATACAGCCATCATTATTGCTCAATACAGCAACTGGACGACCCTCAAGCGATAAATCAAAAATCCGCTCACAGGAGACATAAAAATTATTGCCGTCGACCAGCCCAATCATCTTATTTTCCGTTTTTGACAAATTGATGAATGACCGCCGTCACCACTCCAAACAAGCGTAATTCCATGCCTTCGCTGAAGAGCAGTGGCTTATATTGACGATTGGCCGCTTCCAAACGCACGCCCTCTCGATCCCGACGCAAATACTTCACCGTGAATTCGTTGTCCACAGAGGCAATCACTACGGCGCCATCCGTTGCTTCCAGACTGCGATCCACCACCAGAATATCTCCCGGATGAATGCCGGCACCCAGCATGGAATCCCCTGCCACCCGGACGAAAAACGTAGCAGCAGGCTGATGCACCAGCAACTCATTCAAATCCAATGGGGCTTCAATATATTGCTCTGCCGGGGACGGAAACCCCGCAATCACAGGCATTTCCATCAGTTGCGGCTTCGTTACTGCTTTCTTCCCACCCATAGGAATCCTCAAAATATTCGATTGCAAAACATGTTCGTTGTCGTTTACTAAATAAGATAATCCGGCTTTCCCAAAACTCGACCCGCGCAGCAACTTATACCAGCAAGTCGAAGACAACCCCCACAACAACAGATGGATATCGGAATGCTTTCCCCTAAGCCCCTAGACTCATACTAAACTGTCCTGCATGGCAAGATTTTCGATATGAATTAAATTATGCATGAGTAGTATTACTCTCAATCCACCCCGAAACCGCATAGGATTTGAAAAATGTCTACTGCCTTCACCTATAATGAACTGGAAAGCTATCTAGGTATTACAGCTCCTCTATTAATGCTGGATCGTTTGAGTGTTGATTCCGAACAGAATAATGCAACCGGCATCAAAATGGTCTCCATGAATGAGATGTTTTTTGCTGGACATTTTCCGGATCATCCCGTCATGCCGGGCGTCCTCCAGGTCGCAGCAATGACCCAAGCCGCCAAGGGTATCATGCTGCAATGTCTACCTGGTGAAGGAACTGCAGAAGTCATTCGGCTGCGCAAAGTAAAATTCCGCAAACCGGTGGTTCCGGGGATGGTCTTGCGTGTTGAAGCCGCCCTACTGGCCAAAAATGACGATAACAGTTATGATTTTCAGGTCAAGAATACCGTCGATGGGGATTTGGCTTCCAGCGGTATCATTAGCTTATCCTACAAGAGCCCGGAATGGTTCAAACAATTCCCATCCAGCGGAGCACCCAGTCCCTGTCAGGCAGACATGGTTGGCGAAATTGCGGATATCAAAACCATTATGAAATACCTGCCGCATCGCCTGCCGTTTTTGCTGTTGGATCGTAGTTATGCAATTGGCAAAGGAGGAAGCGCTGTCGGCTATAAAAATATTACTGGAAATGACTTGCTGTGCCGCTCCGGTCACTTGGCAACGTTCCCGGGTTATCTGCAAATTGAAGCAGGAGCTCAGCTGGGTTGCGTTCATGTCCTCAGCCTGCCGGAACACAGCGGCAAAATCGGTCTTTTCATGTCGATCGATGAGGCAAGCTTCCATGCCCCAGTTTTCCCCGGCGAACAGCTGGTACTGAAAATCGCCACCAGTTTCGGTGAACGGTTCGGTTCTGGCGAGGGGAAATGTTACGTCGAAAACCGCCTGGTTTCTGAAACCGTTATCAAATTTGCTGTCCTTAAAACGGAATAAAAAAAACGGTTAAATGCCATCCCCCCCGGGAAAAACTCCCCGAGAGGATGGCATTTTTTGCTTTAGTTGTTATTACTTCTGATTCGCAACATACGCCCTCGTTGCTGCCGTTTCAGGCTGGTATCCGGTGCATAAGCGAGAGCCCCATTAACGTAGACACGGAAGACACCCTCGCAAATTCGGTTGGGCACAACATAATCCGCCGAACTGTAATACTTTTCCGGCTCAAACAGCAGAAGATCCGCAAAATATCCCGGAGCAATCCGCCCACGTCCGGACAATTGAAATTTTTCTGCCGGCAACGCAGTCATCCGATGAATCACTTCCGCCAGTGGAGCATGCGCTCTGGCAATCTGAAAAAAACGTGGAAATGTCCCAAACGCCCGCGGATGCGTCCGAGTATCAGAAAACTCATGAATACTCCCATCACTACCGGGAATCATCCAACTTTGCGATAAAAATTTCTGCAGATTCTCCTCACACATGATGCCAAAAGCCGCACTTGGCAAACTTTCCGAAAGCAGTTTGACACAGGCCGCCGCCGGACTGAGTTGAAGCTGCTCGGCAATCTGCAGCATATTCAGCCCCAAAAAGCGTTCATGCTCCGGAGTCTCCGAAGAGATCACAAGAATTTTATCCCATTGAGCACGGTCAGACGAGTCACATTCCAGCAAAGCCAGCAGTTTTTCTCTTTCTACAACAGAATTTTTCAGCATTTCCGTCAGACGATCATTGTCAATTTTATTATACGGTGACGGCACCACCATCCGCAGTGAAGTATTGGAATACGTATAGGGATAGCGATCCGCCAAAATCTTAACCCCTTGATGCAAGGCTTCTTCGACCAGTTCGATAGCCCGATCGATTTTTCCCCAATTGTGCTTACCCCAAGTTTTGAAATGACTGATCTGCAAGCTGCCGGAACCACATTGGGCAATCTCAATAGCTTCGGCGATCGCTTCGAACAACAGGTTGCCTTCATTGCGCATATGAGTGCAATAGGGTTTACCGGTATTACGAAGAAGTGAAGCGAGTTGCTTAATTTCAGCGGACTCAGAAAAGCGTCCGGGAACGTACCAAAGTCCACTGGAAAAACCTGCCGCTCCCTGTTCAAGTGCTTGGGCAAGAAGTTCTTTCATCTGTGCAATTTCGGCTGGCGTAGCCGGACGTTCCGCATAGCCCATTACTTTTACCCGTAATGAATTATGCCCGCAAAGCGCGGCAATATTAACCGCGGGTCTGGCTTGCTCTACCTTCTCAGCATACGTATTAAAACTGCCGTCGCATTCCTGAAAAGGAAGATCCCCAAGCGCATTTTTTTCCTTCGAATAGACAAATTCAGAAAATCCACAATTACCAACAATCTCGGTCGTCATTCCCTGAGAAACTTTGCTGTCCGCCGAGGGTACTTTCAAAATCGGCACATCCGAATGACTGTGCACATCGATAAATCCGGGGCAAAGCACCGCACCGCCTGCGTCAAAAACCTCACAACCTGTGCGAGATAAACCTCCCTTGCCTGCGATGGCCAAAATCTTATCGCCCTGGATGACGACTTCTCCCGCAAATGGAGCGTTCCCGGAACCATCATAAATCTGAGCATTGCTAATCAGTAATTGTGTTGTAGTTTGTTGCATTTTTTTCTGCCTGGTGAAACTCAATCCGTAATCCGTTGTTTTTATCAGAGATCCGCATGTTCCCAAATATAGTCACATGCAGGGGTTTCTATTGAGGTACTGGAACCGGTATCTACGGTCCAGGTTGTGAACAAAGCTCCTTTAGCGGGAGAATTGCGACGGTTTTCCACATGCCCATCGGCATACAAAATATTCACATTCTTGAATTCATGCGGCATCAAAATCGGTCCATGATAAGGGATACAGGCAAAATCCATAAGGATCGCCTTGCCACTGTTGCGGGAAGTGTTTTTTAAGGGCAGAAAAGCCGCGTCGGTCTCCCGGTAAATATAGGCCGTCTGCACTACTCCGCCGGAGGTCCAAGCCGCCTCAACAAGATCCGGATTCAAATTCAAATTCAATGGACAGCCGAAAGTACGTGCCGGGATCTGATATTCGCTTACCAACTTCCCGAGAGCAAAAACACGCGTCATCGATCCCATCTTCATTTGAATGACCGGAATACTGACCCCGGAATACATATTCCCGATATCCGGGATATAGTCGTTATTATCTGCTGTATACAACTCCATTCCCAGCCCAATCTGATTGAGATTTCCGGCACAGACCGTGACTTTGGCCTGATTACGAGCCCGTGCGAGCGCCGGCACCAGCATGGCTGCAAGAACGGCAATAATTCCCATAGAAACCAACAATTCCAGCAAAGTAAAATGAAGTACTTCTCTCCCAGTCCTTTTGAGCAGCAACAGATGAAGGGATACCGCACCGCCTACCAACAACAGAAAACACCAATAGCGAACATCATTGCACAGCAACGCAGATAACAGCAATCCTGTCCAGAGAAACGCCATACTGCGCCAGATCACCTTGCGGGGAACCCCACAGCCGGAACGGTAGTTCTCGAGGTATGAATTCAAATACGGATTCGAGGTTAACCAGATATAAAAACGAGGCGAACTCTTACTAAAACAAAATGCCGCCAACAATAAAAAGGGAGTCGTCGGCAAGACTGGCAGAAAAATTCCGGTGATCCCGGCCAACAACGCTAGCCAAGCTGCCGTAAAATAAATTCGTTTTTTGAACATCTGCGATCCTCTTAGAGCAACAGCAAATATGGACTTGCGTATAAGGTAATTTCAAAACTGGAAAAAACCAGCAGGCAATGCCCCAAGTGACGTAATCTGTCCGTCTTCTGTAGCAATATCGGATGAAATCCACCGCCAGTCCTGAATATCAGGGCTGACTTTTTTATTTTCGCGGTGTCTATCTGCTGTCTTGACACATATGCGCTTCGTCTCGAGATGTTGCAACCTTATGTGCGTATATGGCAAGAGGATAGAGAAACCCAGGCTAAATCTGTACGACGACCGCCATCTCCTGCGAAAGTGCTGTTTCTTGCAAATTGTCTTCAAGCTATTTTCCCCTAGGCGTTGACAGACCGATTGCCAATCGACATCCCCCCCCGGTCAGAGAAGCTGACCTAGGCAAGAAAGATAACGGGAACTGCGGAAGACAAGCTACTATGAAAAAGTGAAAGTTTACCCTTGCTCTGAGCTTTTTATCAGCTCCCAGTTGCATTTTTCCGAAATGGTATCATATTATAGTTTACGTTTTTAATTACAGGATAATGTACCATTCCTCAAGTTTAATAGGAAAAGAAGAATGCCGAACATCAAGTCTGCCGCCAAACGTCTCAGAAGCAATACAAAAAAACGCTTGGTCAATCGGATGCGTAAATCCCGTATCCACACCAGCGAAATCAACCTGAACCAGGAAGTCAGTAGCGGCAATAAAGAAAAAGCCGCTGAACTGCTGAGCAAGTGTTTTTCCGAATTGGATAAAGCCGCTAAAATCGGCACGATTCACCACAACAAAGCGGATCGAAAAAAACAACGCTTGGTGGCCAGAGTTGGCAAAATGGCCTGAGGGTCAGCTTTTCTCTCATTTTGAAAACTTGTTTTCGGACGCCAAGGATTTTGTTCTTTTGGCGTCTTTTTGTTACCCGCTGAAGACCGTTGAAAGTCTACTTGCTATTATCCGAAATCAAGGAGCAACCAAAATGGCGACACCTCAAAATTTGGGTGTTTTATTTGATGAATCCTGCCGTAAATTTGCGAAATTACCAGGCATAATCTATTCGCCCGATGGCAATACCATCAATCGCTATTCCTATTCAGAGATCAACGTCAGAGTCAATTCCTGGATCAAATTTTTCCAGCAGAAAAACGTCAAGGTCGGCGAGCGCATTGTCGCTATAGCGCCCAAATCCCCACTGCATTACGTTTTCTTTTACACTTGTTGGAAATTGGGTTTGATTGCTGTTCCGGTATGTGAAAGCCTTGGGGACTTGGAAATGTCCTTCATCATCCGGGATTGTGACCCGTCATTTATCCTCTGCGATTCGAGCATCATAAGTAAAGTGCAAAATAATGCCGGCGATATCCCGGTTATCAACTGGCAAACCATCCCCATTGATCCAGCGGCTCATGCAAAAACGTTACCAACAGAAGACACCCCCATCGACAGTATAGCCACCCTAATCTATACCAGTGGCTCAACGGGAATGCCCAAGGGCGTCATGCTAACGCATCAGAATCTTTGGATGAACAGCTGGTCGGCTTTGCAATGTTTCCATATTAAACATAAAGATTGCCTGATGTCCTTGCTGCCCTATTGGCATGCCTATGCACTGACAACCGAAGTCATCTGCTCCATCATGGGAGGATGTTCTTGCGCGATTCCACGCGATATCCGGGACTTCAAACGAAACATCAAAAACTACAAACCGACCATCGTCATCGTTGTTCCTCGCGTTGTCGACGGTTTGAAAGCCGCCATCGACAAAAGTATTGCGGAGACGACTCCCAGAAAAAAACAATTGATTGAAAAAGCCATTTATAACGCCAGCCGCATTTGCAATGCCGGGCCGAAACTGGATGGCGGCATCCTCCGCATGTTTACCCATCACCTTTTTTATGACCCCTTGGTTTTTCGGAAATTCCGGCAGGCTTTTGGCGGGAAAATACGCTTTGTCGTTAGCGGCGGTGCCCCCCTGGATCTGGAGCTGCAGATCTTTTTCAAATTTATGGGCATGCCCATCTTTCAAGGCTATGGTTTAACAGAAGCAGCGCCGGTGGTCAGTTCGAACCTGGAAGAAAAGCATCGCCTCGGCAGCTGCGGTCCTGTGATGTCTTGGTTGCAGCCAGAACATGACGGCGATTATACCTTCAAGGATGAAGACGGCAACTTGGACAAAAGCAATCACGGCCAGCTACTGGTCAAAGGCCAGTGCGTCATGAAAGGATATTGGAGACATACCGATGCTAGCGCTAAAACAATGGAAGACGGCTGGCTCAATACTGGCGATGTCGGATATTGCGATCGTGACGGTTTCATTTTTATCCAAGGACGCAAAGGCAATATGATCGTCATGATCAGCGGCGAAAAAGTCCATCCGGAATTCGTCGAAGATGCCGTCAAAGCCTCCCCAATGATCAGTGAAGCCATGGTGATCGGCGAAAAATGTAAAAACCTTTATGTCTGCGCCAATGTCCCCCAGGAATTCCAAGATAAACATAGCCCGGAAGAACTCCATAACCTGATTAAACAGGAAGTTCTACGGACAACCGGACATATGGCGCTCTATCAGAAACCCAAAGACGTCATCATTTTGCCCGATTTCAACATCGAAGACGGAACCCTGACCGTCTCCCTGAAAATCCGACGCTTCAAAATCCGCGAACTTTACAAAAAGAAAATCGAAGAATTCCTGGAAAAAAGCGGCGAGGAAATCGCCACCAAACGGGAAATGCGCATTGCCAGTTCAAAAGTGGTCGAAAGCCTGGAAGCGGGTTCGGTTATGCTCGGAGATGGAAATCTTCTGAAGTAAATCTCACGTTCTGAACTTGAAAAAACCGGAAAACAGCATACATTAAAAAAGTTACCTAATGCCGGGCTAGCTCAGTTGGTAGAGCAGTGGAATCATAATCCACTTGTCATTGGTTCGAGTCCGATGCCCGGTACCAATTCTTAAGCCTCAACTCCCTCGAGTTGAGGCTTTTTTTTTTCAGTCGGCTGCCGGTTTTCCGGAAGGCAGTTTGTCCTGGAATACCGGCGTCTTTAGCCTAAACTCTTTTTTTTTGATATAACCACCTTTTTTTTTATAAATCCGTCACTTTTGAGGTGGATTTATTTTGGCATGGGGTTATACTAATTAACTTTATAACCCAATCAAGAACAATCGGCCATGGACTTCATTGTAGAGCAAAAGATGGCATCGGACAGCGTAAACGTTGAATTAGTGAGCAAGCAGAAAAACGAGGCTTCTGGTAAATGGATTCAGAAACGCGTGCACATTGGAGTGTTGTCATCAACCAAAAAGGAACTCATGTTAGGCAAGGGGCGCCAGGAACCTGACGTAACGCTGCGCTTCTTGCTTGCTAGCAAAGGCAATTCCTATATAGGTCAACGTGCGCCACACTCCGGTCAGCGCCCAACCCCGGTGTCACCATACTTCACTAAGAAGCTTTCTTTTCCTGTCGGGATACTTGAAATCGGCGAGACAAGAATCTTTCAGCAGCTGTGCGATGCAACAGGACTCACGGCAAGTCTTGCAGCAGACAGTTGCTTTGGTAGGCGCGATGGACTCATGCTACTATAACTTGCGATATGGCAGGCGTGCACAGGCGAAGCCCAATACTTGGCCAGGAACTGGGTTGGCCTTCGGGAGTTGCCAGTGGAATTAAAAAGCGTCGACTTCATCTCCGGTGCGCTCACACGTTTTATGGATCATGTATTAATGATACATATGAATGCAGTGCAGTGTTAATACATTTTTAACTTAAAAGTTACCAACTGAACAAAACAGTTTTCAATGTTTTTTCTATGATTCAAACTAATATAGGATGCTTATAATGAATGTTTTAAAGACTCAGACACAGCCAATTAATCTGGACAAACTGGAACAACGAGCTATAGCTCCTGGCGTTGATTTTTCTTCTCAAGGAAAAATCCTCTCGTCTGCAGTTCATGGAGAAAACTGCAGACGCGGTTTGGTCGGCAGGGTAAAGTCGATACGTCTTCGGCAGCAAAGTTTTACACTAATTGAACTGCTGGTCGTGATAGCGATAATTGCAATCTTGGCCTCAATGTTGTTACCGGCCTTAACTAAGGCCAGACAAACCGCTCAGTCCGCAACCTGCCTTTCAAATCAGAGGCAGATGTATACAATATGGGTAATGTATGCCAATGATAGTGATGACTATGTACTTGAATGGATTTCAAAAAAGTCATTTATGTGGTTTGAAACCCTTATGGAACTGAAATATATTCAAGGCGCAGGAGATTCAGCTGCGGCTCGAGCCAACGCAGGCCGGAAAATTTTTCTGTGTCCAGCAGATGCTCAACCCGCTTATTGCTATTACAATTACAAAACTTACATTTCCTATGGCTATCAGCGTCAGATGCGTGCTAGTCATGATTTAGCTTGGGCTGGCTGGCGTTACAAGCCATACCGTTCCTTAACTCAAATGAATAAGTACCTTAGCAAGACCTTACTTATTGCTGACAACTATGGCAAACCCAGCAGGAAAAGCAGTTCATTAACACTTGTAGCGCTAGATTCGGTCAGCGATATGAGTCTTGGTATTTATGGTGTCCATGGCCGCGGTCTGAATGGCGTTTATATGGACGGACACGCCGAGCGTTCTGATTCCATTCTGGCCTGTAATTCAACCTTTAAAAATGATCTTTGGATACTCCCCCAACCCGGGTGGTGGGCCTATGAAGTTACGACTGCAACCCCATAAGATTTAAGAGATAATTATGTTTTCAGTATTAAAATTGAAAAAAATCCTGTCATTAATATCTTTTGTTGCTACTGTCACCAGTTATGGGCAAATTATAGTGATTCCGGAGACGCCAAGCCCAGAAGAACAACACGCTGCCAACGAATTGCAAGAACATCTGCAAATTGCCACAAACAGTAAAATCCAGATTGTCCCCGAAAATCAAGTTGGGAAAGATGCCGACGGGAACATGATTTTTATTGGATTAACCCAGTTTGCGGCCGAGAACGGCCTGGAATTCAAAGAACTGGGAAAAGAAGAGTGGAATCTTAAGTCTGTCGGACGCAAAATTGTCTTGGGAGGAGGAAAGCCCCGGGGAACCCTTTATGCAGTTTATGAATTTCTGGAACGTTACTGCGGTGTAATGTGGTTAGATGAACATACTACCCATATACCGAAACTGCAAACCTGGCCGGAAAAGATCGATATCAAGGGCAAGCCAGCTTTTGAAGTACGTGGACTATACGCTTATTTTCGTGAACCGCAGAATAAACGCCGACTGTACATGGCGCGAAACCGGCAGAATTTATTTCATGACGAAGGGAATCAACCTTTTTTGAATTCACTGGAAATTCATCCGGTTTTCGGTTCACCCCGTGAATGCCATACCTACTATAATTATACCAAAGAGTGGGGGGCAGACCTGGAAGATTGCTTCTCACTTTCAACTGACGGTAAACGACTGCGGGCGCAAAGCGCCTCTGGGCCGGGGCAAGTCTGTTTCAGTAATCAGAAATGCATCGACCTTTTTACTGCGAAACTGGAAGAATTCATCCAAGCGGATCGCAAAAATAAACCGCAGGCGGAATGGCCCATCATCTATGAAATTTCAGCCAATGACAATGAATCCAAGTGCGTCTGTGAAAACTGTTTGGCACTTGCCAAGAAATATGATTCCTATGGCGGCACGGTTCTTGCCTTCACCAATGCAATTGCGGCACGGATTAAAAATAAATATCCCGAAGTCTATGTAGAAATGTTCGCATACGGCTTTTCGGAAATCCCACCGAAAGGAATCAGAGCCGAAAAAAATGTCCTGATCCGCGTGGCTCAACTTGGTTCAGAATTCGGTCAGGGGATACGTGATACCTTGCGACCACTTACACACCCGAATAATATCGAACCCAATAGGCGTGTCCAGGAATGGAGCCAACTCGGACAATTAGCAGTCTGGGATTATTGGACGATGTACGTTCGAGAAGCCCGACTTGGTCTCTGTACCGCCGCGATCGCTGCAAACCTGCCGCTGTACGAAAAACTCGGGGTTCGCTCTGTCTTTGTTGAAGCCGAAAATCCGTTGAATAATATTTTTTATGCGCTTCGTCTCTGGCTCGGCTTACGGATGCTCAACAATCCTAGCCTTGATGCAAAAAATGAAATAAAACGTTTTATGACAGTTTATTATGGGGCGGCCGCAGCTGAAATGCTGGCGCTGCATGATTATATTGAAAAACGTGAAAGTGAAATAAAAGGGCGGCTGAATGATGTTGCCTTGCGCCACCGGCAAGATTTGGATGATGCCTTTTTTGCTGAAGCCGAACGACTCTTTGCAGTAGCGTGGTCACGAAACGAGACACCGGAAATCACGAAACGCCTGGCCAAAGAAAGAGCGTGTCTTAATTCTATCCGCCTCGAACGCCGTGCCGAATTGCTTCCCTTTGAACTTACAAAGCTGGGGCAGCAAATCCGCGATGATCTTAAACTATCTCTGCCTGACTGGACTTCGTCCAACAAAATTGCTGTCATTTTGAATGAATTAGATACCAAAATGACCGGGATTAACCTCATGCTGCCGACACCTGCTGAATTGGCAGAACGTGAAGTTGTTGTCGACCTGACTTGGCCGCAGCTTTATAATCATTATCAATCCAAGATCATAGAAGTCGCAGATGCCGCCGGTGGGCGTGCCGTTGTACTCAAAAAGGGAGACGAGGATAAAGGTCTGCTTCAATTTGGTTTATATGATGTTGCCGGCAAACGCGAAATTAAAACGAGCAAAATCCCGCTCGAAGAAAATTTCCAGGATGAGAAGTTTCATCTTTATAATTTAGGGAAAGTCACTTTAACGAGCAAGTGTTATGCTTGGGCTCATTATTCCTGGAATATTCAACGACCGCTGAGTGAATTTTACCAATCAAACGGGATATCAAATGAATACGATTTATACTTTTCAATAAAAGTCCAGGGACCTGCTTACGTAAAAGACTCGTTGCAAGAAAATGCCATCATGCTGGATCGCATCCTGCTGGTAAGGTAACAAAAAATTCACTCCCAACCCAAAGTAGAAAATGCTGAAATTATTAAAATTGTCGGTCTTCGGTTTTTTATCGTTATTTTCTTGGTTGGCGCTAGCTGCCCCGCTGCAATTGACCCAAGATGGGAAAAGCGAATATACCATTCAAATGCCCCAGACGCCAAGCCCCATGGAAAAACTGGCGCTAACTGAATTAAAACACTATTTGAAAATCAGTACAGGCGTAGACTTTCAGCAAGGCAATAAGCACAAAAGCATTCTTCTCCAACGTGACCCGACCTTAGCTCCGCAGGAAGCGGCTCTGCAGATTAAAGATGAAAAATTGCTGTTGAGCGGTGGGGATGAATGGGGAATCCTTTACGCAGTTTATGCTTTTTTGGAAAATCAGCTTGGAATTCGCTGGTTTTCTGCTTATGGGGATGAATTGGTTCCAAAATACGAAAACCTGTCGTTGAATTTTAACCCCTATCGACAGAAACCCGCTTTTGAAAAAAGGGCTTTGATCGGAAGTAGCTACTATAAACATTCTGTTTCCTCCATGTTTTTCCTGCGAAATCGTCTGAATGTCTGCAACAGCCTAGAGAACAAAGAGTATCCTGGCAGCAAAACATTGCTGAAGCTGCGCGGCCATCAAAGCCATACTCTCTTTTTCTATATTCCACCGGCAAAAGGGGAATATTGGCAAGCACTGAAGTTTAAAGAAGAAAAATATTATTTTGCCGAACACCCGGAATTCTTTGCCATGAACAAAGAAGGGAAACGGGTGAAAAATTTGCAGTTATGTTTCGGCAACCCAGATTTACGCAAAGAATTTACTCGGCGCTTTCTGGAATGCGTGGAACTGATGGGAGAAGATGGCGTATATTCCATCTGCGCGATGGATTGGCCGGGGACCTTCTGCCACTGTCCAGAATGTCAGAAATTGGAAGCCAAATACCAATGTTCAGCCGGCCCGATGTTGGACTATATGATTGAATTAAGCGCTGTTATTGCTGAAAGATATCCGGATCTATACCTTTCAACTTTAGCATACCGAAAAAATCAATCGGAAAAACCGCCGCAGATGTCAGGAGCCCGGCTTCCGAAAAACATCATTATTGTTTTTGCCCCCATTGATAATGATTTTTCCAAAACTTTAGCTCACCCCAATAACGCCGAAACCTATCAACATCTACAAGAGTGGGGAAAATTAACGGATAATCTATGGGTCTGGTATTATCCCCTTGCTTACGGTGATGGGGGGCAACCATTTGGCGGAGTTAGCCGTAGTGCCATTGACACCAAGCTTTTATGGCAAGCAGGCGCCACCGGAACTTATTACGAACATGACGTCGGAGTTTTTTCTGGAATGAATTTCGGCGATCTAATGACTTGGATGTTTTTGAAGCTTTTTCAGAATCCCAAGGCTGACGTTGATAAACTGGTGCAGGAGTTCTGTTCTTTTTACTATGGTGCCGGAGCACCGGAAATGGTGCAATATATCGGAGAACTGGATGCAGCAACAATGGCAGCAAAAAACTTTCTCCTATGGAATGGTGGAACGCCTAAATCAGTTTTTTCAAAAGACAATTTGTTGCGTTGGACCCGGGCTTTCGATCAGATGGAAAAGAAAACTTCAAATGATGCCGCTTCCCTGAGCAGAATAAGAGAAACCAGAATGGGACTGGATATTGCTGTATTGCAAAATGATTTCCGGAATTTAGTCAAAAGCGCACCTGACTTATTTCCAAGTGCCGAGGCAATTGGGCAACGGGTACGTTTAACTCTGGAGCAATCACTCCAGAAACGGGTGCCAGAAGGACCCCATCAATACTTACGACATGGTAATTGGAAAAAAGGCATTGAAAATACCCTAGAAAATGCGGTTATTATGGCTTCGCTTACCCCAAAACCACTGGGCGCACCACTGGATCAGCTCAATCCGGCAACAATCCGCCAGGTTTTTGCCAAACAAATCAATAAATGCGCTTTTATCAAAGTTCCGGATGCAGCCTTTGGACAGGCTATTTATGATAAAGATGCAGAGGTGGAACTCCCATTTTCCTGTGGCTTTTATGATTCAGTCGGAAAACGCTTTTTGCTGAAACGAGAAATCAAGCCTGAGGAGATTGTCCCAGACTGTTTCCACCTTTATAAAATCGGCGCAGCTCCCATTAGCTCTTTTTGCTACCTATGGACAATGAAAAGCTGGAAAGGACAAATCAGACTTGGAAGTCTCTATACTGCCGGAGAAGCACCAGATAAAAATTATGAAATATGGCTGTCTCTGAAATTTGAAGGCAAAGGATATCATCCGGACAGCAAAGCAACCCAAAACCGTGTCTATCTGGATCGGGCAGTGGTTGTTGAAAAATAAAAAAACAGATCAGCGTCAAAGCAACGCAAGTCATTTATCGGCAAAAAAAGATAGCCTGATTTTGGCTTCATAGACAAGTTCTATTGACGACGCAAATTTTAAAACCGAATTGGCTTATCGCATCGGAAGCAAACCAATTCAAAGGGGAAAATGGCAAAAAACCAATAATTGTCAGCGCCGTTTGATTTTGATTATCATTCACACAACCCGGAGTTCTGATGTTAATCCCTAGCAACTTGCTTTCTGGATCAGCAATGACCTGTTTCTGCAAAAGCTGATCAATCCGTCAGACGCCAAAATAGGCTGGAAACTCAAACCGTTCCAGCAGGCATCCTGAATTCCAATGGCCGGCACTGAACGCCCGGGTTGCATCGCGATCAGGGTTCAGAATTCAAAAACCACCAGGGCATACCCGACCGCTTTGGGAAGCATCGCCTTACAGTATCCATCTTTCTGGACAAATGGTAGTTTCTCCAGTGTCGGAGCCAGAAAAACCGTTCGGACGTTCTTTCCCTCCGTGCGCAACTGCAATTCGACATCATTGAGAAGGACCCGGTCTTCGATCACCGAAAAATCCCCCCGTTTTTCCTGCGCATAGGCGATCAGATGAACCATCTCGAAGCGATCTTTCTTCTGTACAACCGCACGAGCACACCCCGGCAGCCCCGTTGTCCGCAGCTTGGGTTGAGAAACGGTTTTCGCCATCACATTGCTCAGCAACCTGCGCAGATGCAGAGAAGCCCGTACCCAGTATCCCTGAAAGATTTCGCCGGCGATATAGGTAATGTTTCCCTTGACTGCCAAGAATGGTTCGTCCGTTGGATCCTGGGGTGGAATGTAATAGTTGCCCCGAATACCGTCCCAGCCGAAATTCACATAAGGCTTGACGCAACGCATTTCCACCTCAGCTCCCAAAGCAGCTGAAGTCGAAATGCCCGAAGCATAAACCGACAAGGCCATGCCGTCGGCAAGACCCTCGGCATATCCCCCCTCCGACTGGAAAAACAACGGATCATACGACGTTTTCCCCCGATAAACAACCGGCCACTCATCCGTCAGAGCAAACGATGCACCCGCTGCATCAAGACCGGAAGCCGAGGAGGCAAGAATCCGGCCCCCTTTGGCGAGATGACGGCGCACCCGCGCAATCACTTCATCATTAAACGTCACTTTGTCCGGAAAAATCAACAGCTGATATTTGTCCCAGGGGGCAAATTCGCTAACCATATCGAACTGATATTTGAGCTCATCCAGCATCCTGACGGCTCCCTTGGCCGGAGTTTTTGAAATAAAGGGATCGCTCATCGCGGCACTATTGAAAACGATCGCAATCTCGTTGTCGTTGACGGCATCCAGAGACCACTTGTCATACTGCTGCATGTTTGCATAAACCTTGTGAATCAAATCAAAAACTGGCAGATCGAGGTCACCGCGGGGGTGCAGGTGCCCTCCAACATCCGGACGCATCCCGTTGGCAACTCCATAGAACATATCCGCTTCCAAGCTGATTTCGTCTCGCACACAGCCAAAATCGCCCCAGTTATCAAACCGTCCATTCATGTTCAGTACACTCTTTTCCGACCCGGTAAGAGTTCGCAGATAATGCGCACTCATCATGTAATTGTCCATTCCCCAAGCCGGTACGCTCTCGGCTTCCAGATGGCTGATCTGACCGACATATCGCTCTTTAGGCCGGCCATTGAAGAACAGCAGAGCATCGGGCTTCAATTCTTTGATGCCGTCGATGATCTTCTGGCACATTCGATCGCAGGAAAAATCACTGAATTGACGAACTTGCTGGAGATCCGTCCAGTCAATCCCTTTCTCTTTCATTTCTGCAACACAGCGGTGACAGACACAGTCTGAGGGGCCGAGGCAATCGAAAAAGAAACCATCCACTGCATAGCCGGCCAGCAACTCCTTGACCATTTCAAGCATATGATCACCAAATCCGGAATTATAGCAGACCTGATGAAAGAAAGGACTCTCCTTGCGCTGCAGACGTTGCTCCTGTTGCATGGGAACATCCGCCCATTCCGGATGCGCCAAGGTTTCTTCTTCACTGAGATGCCCGTTAAAATACAGACTCAGGATGATGCCCTTTCGCTGACAGGCATCGGACAAATCCTTGATCAGATCAAATTTCAAAGAAGGATGCCGCCTGCCGACTTTGGTATTGTAATAGGCATTCCCCTGATTACAGCGGGCATGAAATGTCAGAAAATCCACCCCGCAGGCTGTCATCTGATCCGTAAAGGCTTCCGCATCAAAATGGATGCCGACTTCGGGATTGGTAGCTAGAGTGTGAAAATCATAAAAAAGCGCATACTTGAATTTTGCCATGGGGGGGAACCTCTTTCGTTACTGGGGATTGTCCTTGATCTCTTCTTCCTGTCGATGCGAAAAAGACGGTTATGAAATTCCGGGTTGCATCGCCCAGATTACAACTCTCGATAATAATTGACCGATAGGGTACTGTTCTGGAATCCCGCGCGCTCATAGGCACGCCGGGCGGCAGCATGAGCACTATCGCCGCCAGTAGACACCTGGGCATATTTCATTCCAGCCGTCCGAAACCGCTCGAAGACCGCCGCATACATCTCCTGCCCTACGCCTTTTTCATCGGTGTGCTGATCTGCGGCATTCATGCAAATGGTACCGATCCTGCGCTTCGAATCCAGCAGATAAGTGACCACCCCGACCATTTTCCCCGCACGCTCAGCTACCAAAATCTGATCGGGATACTGCTCATAATGGGAACGCAGATTTTCGCCTCGGTTTGTCGCCGGATCGGGATAAAATGCTTGAAAAACGTTTCCCATCTGCTCCTGCAGAGAAAGGAAAATAGGTTCAAAAGCTTCGGCAAGAATACGAGATGCCTCTGCAAAATCCTCTGGACATATTTCACGGGTCATGTATTGGTCTTTCTTTGCTGAAGAGCTCTTCTTTTGCCATTCTCATTGCGCTTTTCCAAAGCTTCCAGAGTCGCAGGAGTCCAGCATTTGCATACAAGATAAAGCCCTTTTTGCAAAAAACAAAAGCCTCCTTGTCTTTTTCAGCAAAAAAAAATCTGAAAAAGCTGAAGTCGTCGGAATACGGAAAATTTCCCAGTCGCATGCTGGAGCTTTCATGGCAGGTTTCTTTCAGGATACCGGCGTTATTAGTATCTTCGGCCTACCGTACGTTCAGCGGACTTTAGCCAGAGCTCCCGTTCTCTTCCTATTCACAGAAAAAATCCGTATATTGCACAGAAGAATTTTCCGGGGATGGAATTGCATCCGGACGATCTGCACTTAAATTAAATTCACACTCCATTCTGCCTTTTCCGCGTTGATCTATGCCATGCTTCATCCTCTTGTTAAACTTTCCCAAATGCCGTTGACGCTGCCTTACCGGCAGATTCTGTCGCGGCTGGGTTATTCTGACCAGACGAAAGTACCGGCGCAGCAACTGGACCTCTTGACGAAGCAGATCCAATCTGCCTTTGCTTTGATTTCGCCAAAAGGGGTCTACACTTGCTTGGCCATCGCCAATAATGATGGACAAACCGTGACCCTGGCAGATCACACGCAGATCGCCTGCCCGGCGGTCGCTAAAATGCTGAAAAATTGTCAGGACGTCTGGCTGGCCGCCGCCACCATCGGCGAGCAAACTTCAGAATTAACCGCAAAATATTTTGCAGAGGGCGAGGGCGCCGCCGCCACAATCACTGACGCGGTCGGCAGCGAATGCGCAGATGCCGTGATGGATTTTCTACAGACTTACGCCGCTGCTCAATTAAAACGCAGTGGCAAAATTCTATCCGATTGCCGTTTTTCCCCGGGTTATGGCAACTGGCCGCTGACCGCTCAGAAAGATTTCTTCGCTTGGCTTGACCTCCAGGAACTGGGCTTGACCTTGAATGACAGCATGTTGCTGATCCCGGAAAAATCCGTCACCGCCCTGGCCGGGCTGAAGTCGAGTTCCAGAGGATTATAGGCGATCCAACCTTGCCCTGATGCACTTCGTTTACCGTTTTTTTAGTTGAACAAAATCAGAAAAGGTCTGAAAATGCAAAAAATTGATGTAGCTGTGATTGGGTTAGGCGGCATGGGGGCAACCCACGTCGAAGCAGCAAAATCATCTCCATACGTCGGTCAGATTTATGGCTTTGAACCGGATGAACAACGGCGGAACAGCCGTGCCGCAGAACTTGGAGTGATCCCGGCTACCCTTGAGGAAATCATGGCTAATCCCTCCATCCGGTTGATTTATATCGCCTCGATTAATGAAATGCATGTCCCACAGGCCATCCTCTCCCTGCGCTCGGGAAAAGCAGTACTCTGCGAAAAACCGATGGGGCTGACCCTGAAGGACGCCGCTGAACTGATCAAAGTGCAGGAAGAAACCAAAGGTTTTCTGCAGATCGGCTTCGAATTGCATTATTCGACGTTGTATCAGAGCGTGAAAAAATGGATTGATGCCGGCCTAATTGGCACTCCAGTACTCAATGAATGTCGCTACTTCTGCTGTGAAGGACACAAAAAAACCTCCTGGCGTTCTCAAGGAACCGGCAGTTTCCTGATCCCGGAAAAACTCTCGCACTACCTCGATTTGCAACGCTGGTTTTTTGCCGACGAAATCGATACGGTCTATTCGGCCTCCGCACCCAAGGTAGTCAGCTATTTCAAACATCGCGACAATCACCAGATTACTACAAAATACCGCAAGGGAGGCGTGGCAACGCTCAATTTCATCATGTATATCGCCGAAACTTTCAAACGGGATCCAAACCGGGAAATGCTCGAACAACAATGCGATGACGGACATTTTCTGCAATATCATATCTGCGGCACGAAAGGCGCCATTGAAACCGATGTCTTCAAACGCCGCCTGCGGCGTTGGAAATTCACCGATGGACCGCAGTATGAGAGCATCCAGAGCAATCTGGTGGAATGCATCACCTTCCCACCGGAAGAGGATCAGATCTGGTTTCACAATACCGCGGGGCAAAATGTCCGGATCGCCGAACGGGTCGCCAATGGCCTGCCGCCTGAAGTCTCCGCTCAAGATGCTTTTGAGACGATGAAACTGTGCTTCGCCGCTGAACGTTCGGAAAACGAAAACCGCCTGATTCAATTCGAGGAAATGAACTCTTTTTAAGGGATTTCGGGGAATTTCCCGGAAGCCATCATCCAATACCCTTTGCCGGGTTGTAAATGTCTGGTCTGCTGAAAACGATTATCCCGCCAGCACCAGACCGGTGTTGCCGTTTCTGGCAACCATTCATCCTCCAGCCCCAGCAGAGCAAAAGATTCCCAAGCGTCATCTTGCCGCTTGGGCAATCCGAGCTGAAAGGGTTCTATCCCGGAAAAATTAAGCCTGCGCTCGACGGGGGAAAAAAACCACAAAGCCTGCCCGGGCAAAAACTCTTCCAAAGAGGGTAAAACGGTTCCGTTTTCCGGTCGCACAAACCGCATATCATGTAAAGTCTGTTGTGTTTCGGCAAACAATTCAAGCGGGATGCCGATCAGATTCCAGCCTTGCTGCAGATCCAGTTCAAGATTTCCCTGGCGGTAATATTCTGCCGTCGTGGTTGCGCTGGAGCTGCCATCCGGCAGCCATATTTCCGCCTGCAGCTGTTGACTGTGCTCAATCGTGAAGACTCCTTCATAGAGCTGCCAATCATCCCAGGAAAGTGCTGAACCAAAGCAAAAAAATATTTCCCCGTCTTCCTGCTCTTCACGAGTCACTGCGATTTGCAGTTCTTCTTCGAACAATGTCCCACTGACAGGAAAAAATACCGGTGGAATATATTCCGGCACATTCAAGTACAAAAGTCGTTCCCCTGTAATGGGGATAGAATCAACACCAGCGACCTGTACCGTACCTGTAAAAAAAACTTTACCGGAGGGTTCCGGCAAAACCCGTACACGATACAATAACTTTCCCTTTGCGACCGCTTCGCTGCCTGGTCCGAAAAACCACTTTACTGTTTGTCCGGCGTGCAAAGAAGGCGACAAGGGTTTGTCATTCCAGAACGATGATTGAAATTCCAGCCCTGCCGGCAACGTTTCCAAAAGAAGCAATGCCTTTGGCAAGGGCTCGTCACCCGACAATACAATGCATACGTCCACCAAAGTGCCAACGTTCGCCTGATCAAGTGACACACCGCGCACTGCGGACCATACGCCCGCCCCCGGGCAGGCCAGCACCATTATAAAACAAATCAAAAACATCACGGCTCTGCCCATCATCGCCCTGCTCCAGCTGAAAGCTCAGGATAAAAAGGAGGATATGCTTTTCGACCCCACCGAAACCGTGTTGTTCCACTCCTACCTGGTAAAACTTACCCGCTCTTCCCGCCCATTTACGCATGCCCTGCTTGTTTTTTCCCGGTAAATCATTACATTAACTTTTTTGACATCCATCTCCTTATCAATCCTATTTGCCCGGGTAGCTCAGTGGATAGAGCAGAAGTTTCCTAAACTTTTGGTCGGAGGTTCGATTC
>JBAXYW010000007.1:0-24774 GCA_041670605.1 Lentisphaeria bacterium | reverse complement strand
CAATATTTTCTTGCATTTAAAAGCGCTGGACTTTTTGATGAGTTCGATACCAATCCTATTTTAAACCAAGAACTAGCAAACGACAATGCGGCAATCAAGATTTTTTTAGGTGTAGGAACAGTCATTATCTGGGACTGACAGATTTTGCTGTAAAACGCATTAGCGTGCCAGGCTCAGGAAAAGGAAAGATTTCATCATGGCAGCTGAAATTCCGCTTCAAATTGGTAGTCGTCGTGAATTATTTTGGGATAATTTACTGGTAGACACTCGATTTGGAGCCAATTTTTATTTACATGAAGCACAATGTCAGCCTTTGCCGCGTTCTCCATTTACTGGCGACTATGCTACCGTTATCAAAGATGGTTCATTATATCGGGCTTATTTTCGCCGTTCAGTTCCGGGTCAGAGCCATGATGGCAGTGATGGCAATGCCGCTGAGATCAGCTGTTATGCGGAGAGTCATGATGGAAATGAATGGGAGTTTCCGGAGCTGGGGTTATTTTCCGTCAATGGCAGTTCGGCCAACAATGTAATTTTGGCTGGTCAGGCCCCTTTCAGTCACAACTTTTCTCCTTTTCTGGATCTTCGTCCTGGGGTTGCGGCGGCTGAGCGTTATAAAGCTTTGGCTGGCATCAATAGTCAGGGGCGGGGAAATTATCTGGAAGGGCTGCATAGTTTTGTTTCTGGCGATGGGATCAATTGGCGTCGCAATAGTGAAGTTAGCTTGATTGCTTATGATCCGGTTTGGGTGCATGCTTTCGATTCGCAGAATGTTGCTTTTTGGTCAAGCGCCGAACAATGTTATTTATGTTATTTTCGCACTTGGAATACCAAGCATGGCACCTTGCGCTCAGTCAGTCGGTGCAGCTCGCCAGATTTTCAGCATTGGAGCCAAGCGGTGCCGATGGATCCCAACCTTCCGGGTGAGCATTTGTATACCAACCAGACCCAACCTTATTTCCGGGCTCCGCATATTTATCTGGCTTTGCCGACCCGATTTATGCATGGACAAGTGGCCGGACAGGAAACTAGAGATGAACAAGGGCAAATCATGAATCTGGGTTCTACTGACATTCTTTTTATGACGAGCCGAGCCGGCTCGAACTGTTATCAGCGTCTTTTCCCTGAGGCTCTATTGCGTCCCGGTCTGGCGCCGGAACGTTGGGGCAATCGTTCCAATTATGCTGCTTTGAATGTATTGCCGACCGGGGCAGGCGAAATGTCGTTATATCATGCTAAGAGCGGGCACCGTTACACTTTCCGTACTGATGGTTTTATTTCAATTCGGGCGGGATTTGCCGTTGCTGAGTTACAACTAAAACCAGTCATTTTTGCGGGGGAGCGCTTGCAGCTCAATTATAGTACGGCGGCGGCGGGAATAATACGCGTAGAAATTCAAAACCTTTCTGGTCAAGCGTATCCGGGTTTCAGTTTAGAACAATGTAGTCCCTTAGTTGGGGATGTCATTGATAGTTACGTCAGTTGGGAAAACAATCCGTCGTTGCGGGTTCTGGCCGGTGAGCCAGTACGCTTACGTTTTGTCATGCAAGAAGCCGACTTATATTCCTTCCAATTTACTGTTGCTGACTGAAATTTGCTTGAGGACCGTCAACTCCGGTTTAGGGCCAAGCTGGCGCTGGGGACGCTTGGTTCAATTTGATTCAAGGAGCAATTATGGAAACCGTTAACAGAGTGAGCTGTTTCGTCTGGACAATTCTGTTTTTGTGTGGTTTTGCGGTTTTTGCCGCGACGGATTCCGGCTTTTTTTTACCTCTCAATGGCGATTTCAGTAAAATTCGGGATAATTTTCCGGTGGGCTGGACGGCTCGGGGTCCGGTAAATTTTGTATCGGATGAGCATTGGCAGTCATCTGGAATTTTACGTTTATCGGTTCGGCCCCAGAGTTTTGTCACTTGTGTATCAGCACCGATACCGGTTAAACCGGAGTCGGTCTATCGTTTTCGCTGGTTTTGTAGGACCGCAGATTTTAGCGGGGCCCGGGCTTATGTTTATTTGGAAATTGGTAAGCGGCAGCAGGTTTTAGCGGATGTAAGTATTCGTGGTAATAGCGACTGGTGTGAATTTGTCAGCAGCTATTTGCCCCGTCCTGGGGAAACGGCATTGCGTTTCGTACTGACAACGCATGCTTATTCCGAAGTTAAGGCTGAATCGGCGTCGGCCTTTTTTGCCGGGATTTCGGTACAGGAAAATCCGCCGCCTGCCATCTTGTCAAAAGATGAGATGCTGATGAAATTTCCGGTGACTCGTTCTTTTGGTTGTCAGCGGCGCGGCAACCGATTTTATTTAGACCCAGAAACCTATGTCCAGGGCGAGGGTGAATCCTTTCTGAGTCTGGAAGCTGAAAAAGGCCAACTCATTTTTCAGGAAGAAGGCGGCATTGGCAGTGATGAAGCCGGTAGCTACATTGATTTTGTTGCTAACGCTAAGTATACTTTTTGGGTACGGCAGCCGGGAAGCTATTACCGGTGGCTGCGCACCTGGCGTCCGGGCGCAGCGCATTACTGTCATCACGAATCGGCCAATGGCGCGGCTCCCGGTGCTTTATTAACTGACTATGTCGAGAAAGTGCAGAAATGGGAATGGGTGCGCGGCCCGGCTTATGAATTTTCGGAACCCGGCTTTCATCGTTTTACCCTGCATAATTTTTATGCCGGTATTCGGCTGGACAAATTGGTTTTCAGCTTGGATGAAAATTTTGATCCTGAGCAGTTGGCATTGCCAGAAACGCAACGGCAATATCCGCCGCAGGGGGAATTGTATACCAGCAGTTGGCAAATGTTGCCAGTACAGGAATGGCTGTCTTTTCAGTGGCCAGCAACGCCGGTACAGGCTCCGGTGCAACTTTTCTGGAGTAGCGCCGGCCAGAAGTTTCAACCAGTACAGCCGACTCTTTTGTCGGAAGCATTAGGGAAAATAGCCGTAGCGCAGGCCTTGCGTTTTAAGTTGGTTTTAACCCCGACTCCCGAGGATTGGCAACTGCAACGAATCGCAAACCTTGCCGTTGCGGATACGGCTGAATTACGGGCCAGAATTCAGCCTGGTCAACTGGTAAAGCTTGAAAACGACCTTTTTTTCATCTTATTCAACCGGGAGAATGGGGCTTTAAGTGGGATATTCAATAAAGCTCAATCCTTGTGGTGTTATCAGCAAGGCGTTTATTCATCGCCTTTTGCCCTGACCTTGTTTGATCCGGAAACGCGTCAGAGTCGAGTTGTCAGTGCCGAGTCATTCAGTTTAAGCAGTCGAGATATCGGCAGTCAATCGGCGCAATTCACTTATGAGTCGCAAGCGGAGTCATTGCAGGTGACCTGCATTTATGAATTAGGGACGGCTGAGTTGTCGAATTGGCGCATTCAAGTTAAGAATCTGGGCAAACAAAACTTGGTGAGCAAAACGCGATTTCCTAACTTTTCTTCGCTTTGCATCGGAGCGAAGACTGCCGATGACACGATGATTTTTCCTCAGTCCTATCGGCGGCGTTTGCGTTCCGGGGAGCGGACCTTGAATAAAAACAGCTATTTTCCCGGTTCTATGGCGATGGGCTGGCTGGATCTTTATGATCATAATGGCGGATTCTATGTGGCAATTGATGACCCCAAAATGCTTTTGACCGGAATGTATGCCGGAAATTCCCGGGAAAACGACGGTTTTGAGGTGCAATTTGAAAAAAATCATGCTTTGGCTCCTGGGGAAGAAAGTCGTTGGGATTACGTAGTCGGGGTGCATACGGGCGACTGGCATTGGGCGGCTGACCAGTATCGGGATCTGAGTTCGGCCTGGTTGCAGCCGGCCGACCTGCCGGTTTGGTTGCGCGAAGCCAATGGGATCTACTGTTATTCAGCCCAATGGCAGGGTAGCGGTCTGTTTCAACGCTTGCCGGCAGTTTATCAGCAGGCTCGCCGTCACGGTTTAGATGCTTTGCAGGTCTGGGGGCAGCAATCTTATCCGAAAGGCCCCTGCGGGGATGCCTTTTATTTCCCCAGTCCGCACTTTGGCACTGAG
Source organism: Lentisphaeria bacterium (assembly GCA_041670605.1). Classification (GTDB taxonomy): domain Bacteria; phylum Verrucomicrobiota; class Lentisphaeria; order Oligosphaerales; family Oligosphaeraceae; genus JAQVUB01. The sequence continues at coordinate 20,751 of JBAXYW010000007.1, read as the reverse complement.
GCAGAATTCATTGAAGCCAATCGTCGTATTCATGCTTTGGGTGGCTATGTTGGCTACTATCAGTGGATGAACTGGAATGTGACTTACGAGACTTCGCCGCGGGTTGCCTTTGATACCATTGAAAAAAGTTCACTGCCAGCGGACATCTATTTTCCGCGTCCGGGTTTTGCGGCGGACAACCAGCTGATTACTGAAGAGGGCAAAACCCAATTTTTCACTTTGGATTCCATGAAACAACAACAATGCACCCTGATGTGCGCGACCCAAATGGAACAGCGCGACTACCTGAAGTACTACACCCAGCGCTATGCCGAAAAATATCATGCCGATGGCTTTTATATGGACGAGGGCATTATCAAGGCCAGGCCATGCTATAACCAGCGGCACCAGCATTGCGGCAATGGCCAGGTCGGTGCCGCCATGGTTGCCGCCCTCGGAGAGATGTTGGCTACCGGGCGAAAATATAACCCAAATTTCTTTTTGACTCACGAAGTGCCCAGCTGTGCGGCCGGCCAATTTGGGGCTCATTTTGTTGGCGTTTTTGAAACGGATTTGGACATTGTCAAATACACTTTTCCGCAGCAGCTTTACCTAGACGGCAATTTGCCGGTTGCCCGCCGGAAACAGCCTTTTGAAGGTTTGCGGACGGTATTTATGCTCGGCAATCAGCTGATGCTTTTCCCTTTTTCCGGCACTTTTTCCGGTGATAGCGGAGCTTTGATTCAGTTGCGGCGGCAGTTGCGCCGATTTTTTGCTTATGCGATTTATCGGGATACCGTCGGCTTGCGTTTAGATGACAGTTCAATAGATTGTCGTTGGTTTAAGATTGACTTTGCCGGCAACGCAGGAGTTTTATTGACCGTGAGCAATCCAAAAGAACTTTTCGAACGCAAGGTTTTTTGCAACGCTACGGATTTTCCGGCGGCCGGGACAGCGGGTTTTACGCTACTTTTAGATGGCAAGGTGACACCGCTGGTCTCAAAAGCCATTGGTTCTGAGTTGGTCTTGCCGCTGCCAGCGGCCAAGGTGTCGGCGCTTATTCTGCTTTCCCGGGTAACACCGTCCTGGCAGTTATTACCCGTTCTATCCCGGCAACAGGATGCTGAAGAACTGAAATATGAGATTCAAATACTGAACTTAGGGGCGGCAAAGGCCACCGGGACGGCGCAGCTGACGCTGGCTGAAAATAATTCCACTCAGACTGAATTCAGCGTTATGCCGCACGCCATAACGAGCTTCTCTTTGCGTTTGCCTTGGACAGAATTGCAAAAGGGCTGGCAGCAAAGTGATTTGTTGATTCAGAGTGTAGAATATGATTTCCAGGAGAAAGATTTTGCTTTGAAATAATTTTTCGGAGCGATTTTTTTTCTTGCTCTTGAAAAATCGTTAAAATTAGTGTATAATACCAATTAGAGTCTGTTAGCAAATTCTATGCCTTGAAAAATTTGGAACCCAAAGGAGATTCTTATGTGTTCAAGAAGCCGTTTTTCTTTTAAGGTTAGAAATTTCACTTTAATTGAGCTGTTGGTCGTGATTGCAATTATTGCGATCTTAGCCAGCATGCTGCTGCCGGCTCTGGCACAGGCCCGAGAAAAAGCTCGAGCGATACAATGTGGTAATAATCTGCGCCAAATCAGCATGGTATTTTTTTATTATGAGGATGATTTAGATCAAGATTACTGGATGCCTTTTCTACACAAAGCCAGTTCTGGTACCACCAACGGTTCCGCCTGGGGCATGCGTTTGTACACAGCCGGCTATCTGCAGGGTTTCAGCCGCTCGAAAGTTCCGAGTCCCCACGCCCCGGAATATACCTTTGAAAGCATGCGTTGCCCATCTGAACCGAGGATAATTACCGTTAGCGGCGTTACAATGACGACTCCTCGAGTTGATATGGTTGGTTCGTATCATTATGGAGTCAACACCATGTTGCATATGGATGCGTACCCGGGGTCGAAACCGCGGTTGAAAAGTCAGTTAAGATATCCTTCCAGAACTGCCAGCCTGGCAGATGATGATGATTATAACTTCAGCAACGGACAAACTTCAACCTTGTTGAAAAACTTTCGGCACAGCGGTTACACTGCCAATGTGATATATGTTGACGGGCATTTGGATAAAGTGCAGGGTACAGATCCCTATATCACTGTTTTGAGCTATACTTATGCTTATCGCAATCCTTTTTATGCGTATTATGGTAGCTATACACATGTTTATCGACCCTACGGCTGGAAATATTAAATGAGTTTGACGATTTTTTAAACAAATGAGGAAAAAATGTTTAAAAACTGTTGTTTTGCTTTGACTGCGGTTTTGTTATTGGTTTTTAGTGGTTGCGGCAGTTTTAGTGGTCGTCGCTCCTTGCAATTTTCTGTATCGGGTCGTCAGGCGACGGTACGTTCGGCTCGTTTGGAAGCGGTTATCGAAGATGGTTGCTTCATCAGTTGTCGGGAATTAAGCAGTGGTCGACAATTTGCGGCACCCGGTCATGATGCCGGAGTTATTCCGATTGGTTTAGGCTGTTTAAGTGATAATGTTGAGGAATTGCGGCGCCTGCATGTGCCTTGGGGTGAAGTCACTCTCAATCAACATTTGACTGAGCAGAGCTTTAGTTTATATCTGTATCCGGATGAACAGTCTGAGTTTGTGGCCGAAGCGCAGGGGGCTGCCTGGATACTAAGCTGGCGCAATTTAACCAATGGGACAAAGCGTTTTGCCGATTGCAGTTTATCTTTGCGTCTGGAGCAGGATGCTTCTGGAGCCTTGAGCTATCAGTCTTCCGGGATGGCGCCGCAAGGCGGCATTTTTGGCATTCAGGTGCCATTGTCGAACCTCAATCCCGAGTTGCAACTGATTTTCCCACATTTTGGCGGTATGCGCTTTAAGCATAGTTCCAAAGAAGCGCTTTGTCCTTTTGGCAGTGCGCCATTTTGGGAAGCTCCGGTTATTGCCATGGAATATGATGGTAGCGCCCTGGGTTTATGGATGGAAGACAGCAAATTTTCACCATATTATGCTTTTTTCAAAAATGGCACCAGCGGTTTTTCCTTCAGTTATGAACTTAACAGTTTAATGCCGGTGGAAGACAAGCGTCAGTTTGTGGCTCCAGCAGTCAAGTTGGATATTTTTCCTGGCGATTGGCAAACTGCTATGGCGCCATTTCGTCGCTGGTATCAGAAAAAATTTGCTACTGAACTTGCTTGTCGTGATTCGTTAGCCTGGGCGGAGCAGATCAAGCTGGTCATTGATAATGGTAGCAATTACGAGAAGGTCGCGGCGACCTTTCCGCCGGAAACGGTAATGTATCACAATTGGAATGGACGAGCGCCGAAATTTGATACCGAATTGCCAGATTGGACGCCCAGGGAAGGTTACATTGAGGGTGTCGAAAAAATCCACTCCTACGGTTTCAAGGCCATGGCTTATGTCAACACGTACTGTATTAATTATCAATCGCCAGTTTTCATCCGCGATCAATTAGAACAGATTTTTTTAACCCGGAAGAATTCGTTATGGCGCTATAATAGTCAAGCTGAAAGTAAAAATGCTGCCCTTAGCGACATGTTAATTGGGACGGTAGATCAGGGTAAGAAGGGCGACCAGTTTGCCGGCATCGCCCCAGGACGACTGCTGTATGGCGATCCACTGTCGACCGCCTGGCGACAATATCATGCCGAATCGATGCGGGTTTGGAATACCAACACCAAAACCGATGCGAACTATGAAGATACCGCTGGCTGTGTTGATGATCACGGCAATGGCATTATTGACGGACTGTCGGCGGGGCAAGGCAGTGTTGCCCAGATGCAATTATTGCAACAGACCCAGCCGGGCGTGCCGATGGCCTCGGAATATGGTCCGGAGGGCATTGCTTTTGCAGTCAAATGGCCGTTAAACTATGCCCAAGTATGGGGCGGGCATGGTTTTCGGCATTCGCGTCTGCATCGGCAGGAGCCGGTTACCACGTATTTATATGGTTATACGACTTGGATCCCGATCATTCGTTGCGGCGACGATTTTACCCGTCATTTAGTTAGTGCCTGTTCTGATGCCTTAGGTGGGATGGGCATGTTATCGGCCAATTTTGCCGATCCGGATACGGGTGGGATGTCGGCTCATTTGACCCTGCGGGCTTTATTATTCACTCATAAGCGTTTAACGCCTTATTTTGCCTCCACTCCTAATCCGGAGCACATTCGTTGTTTATACCAAGGCATTGATGGCATTTATCAGTATTATGATGATGGCAAATTGCAAAAGATGCTGGGTCCAGATGGCCAGGAAGAGTATGGCCGCATTGATAACTGCCGTGAGTATCGCGGCCAACTGCAATTACCGGGCTGGCCTTTATGCAACGAAGAGAGAATCTTCGGTTTAAATCCGGGTTTAAGCTACGCCTTATTTCCGGCTCAGAAAGTAAAGGTACCGGCTTTGCAGGTAAAGTCTCTGCCGGAACCGGTCAGTCTTTTCCGGTATTATTCGCAGGCTGACTTTGCTTATCTGGAATTACAGGGAACTTCGGAGGATGAAATAGACTTGGAATTTGAACTTTTGCGTTCGTTTCCGCATGTTTACCTCAATGATACGGAGCTGCTAACCTCCGGCCGTTTGCGTTCCAGTCGGGCGGCTTTGCCGTTACGGCTTCTGGCTTTTGGGGCATTACCAATAATCGAATTTGGTTCTGCGATCGGCAGTCCCGAAAGCTTAGTCAACAATATTGGTGCGACCGGCTTATATGAGGGTGCAGCTTCAACCTTGGCAGCACTGCCGAACCGTCGTTCTTTAGCCGGCCAGCCGGCTTATTTTGTCAATTACTTTCAGGTTAAGCAGATGGATTGGCCTTTGCAGGTGCCGGCAGATGCAAGTGCCGCCGTACAGATTCTGTTCAAAAATTTTTCCAACCGCTACGGCAATGGCAGCATTGTGACGGTTATGGTCAATGGCAAGTCGGAGTTTTCTTTTGATTGTCAGCAGCCGAATCCGGAGTATGATAAAGAAAAGAAGAATTCCAGGGTATTATGGGATAATGACTTGCATGAATTAATTGTCCCCTTGGGGCAATATGCCGGTCGGCCAGTATTGATTTCAGTCGCGGTGGATGACAAAGGTGACACCAATAGTGACAACCAGAGTGTCTGCATTCCGGTTTTGATCCAAGATACAGAACAAAAATTGCAGCAACGAGTTCTTCCCTGAAGAATTGGTTTTGGCCGTCGGGAAGTGACCGTTTTTCTCTTGGTCATCGAAGATTTCGGAGAATAATTCATTTCAATGTTTTAACAACGAAAGGAATTGAGTATGTTTAGAAGTTCAAACTGGCGGAAAAGGCCTTTCAGCTTTACACTTATTGAGTTGTTGGTCGTGATTGCGATTATTGCCGTTTTAGCCAGTATGTTGTTGCCGGCTTTAGCGAAAGCTCGGGAGAAGGCCCGCGCCATTCAATGTGGCAATAACATGCGGCAGATTAATATGGCGATCTTCTTTTATGAGGAAGATCAGGATCAGGATTACTGGATGCCTTATTTACATAAAACCAGCTCCAGTGTGAGCAGTGGTTCCACTTGGGGAATGCGCATGTACACGTCAGGTTATTTGCAAGGTTTCAACCGGGCTAAGGTTTACAGCAGTCTCTGCCCCGAGTATTATCTGGATGCTTTTCGCTGCCCAGCAAATACCAATACCAGAACGATCAGTGGGTTGTATTATCCTGGTACCCGCTTGGATGTCAGTGGCAGCTATATGTATGGCTTGAATATAATGTTGCATCGTACCGCCTATCCCGGCAGCGCAAACCGTTTGAAAAGCTGGCTGAGATACCCTTCCCGGACTTCCAGCCTGGCGGACAGCGGCACCTCGCAATTTTATGTCTACGGCAATCAACAGGCAGATATGCTATTGCAAACTTTTCCCCATCCCGGTTATACTGCAAATGTGATTTTTGTTGACGGGCATCTGAGCCAGGCCAAGGGGACGGACCCGTATATTACTGTTTGTAACTATACTTATGCTTACCGCAATCCTTTTTATGCCTACTATGGTTCAATATATACTTCTTACAGCTGGAATAAATGAGGAGGTCTGATACGATTCCGTATCGCAGAGCAATCCAGTTTTTATGAATTTCGGGGTCAAGGATGTTTGGACAAAGAAGGAAAAATTGCTATGTCGATGATGAAAATTCGGATGACAGTCTTTTTACTTTGCAGCATATTTCTGTTATATGCCGCTGAATATACAGTTCCTTTTTTACGGCAGGCTCCCGTTCTTGATGGGGTTTTAGCGCCCGCTGAGTGGTCGGAGGCCTTGGCGATCAGTGGTGCCGGCAACAAGCTTGATCCCCGTTTACAGACGGCCTACTTGGGTTTTGACAATGATTTTGTTTACTTGGCTTTTCGTAGTGAGATGCCTTTGCGGGGTCAATTACAGGTATCGCCCAATCCGGCGGCACATGTAGTTTCCGATGACTCCCTGGAGCTATGGTTTTTGCCTCCGGCCGAGCAACGGGTATTAGAAGGCGGCAAATTCGGTTATTTCCAGTTTATTGTCAATTCTGTCGGACGCAGTTTTGCTCGTCATCATGATCCCGGTTATGGCTTACCGGCGAAAGAATGGCAAAGCGGGGTGCATCAACAGCATCGTTGTGAAGATGGTTTTTGGGTCGCGGAGTTAGCCTTTCCGGTTCAGTCTTTTGGTTTAAAAGACTTAAGTCAGGATATGGATTGGCGTTTGCTACTGGTGCGGAATTTTCGTTCCGAGCCCAACTATCAGGCTCCGCTAACCGATGCCAATGGTTTTATGAATACCGCTTCCTATTCCCGCTTCGAATTTCGACGGCAAACGGCGGCAGTTCAGGCTCAGTATTCGGCGGCATCACTGCGGCGTTTGCCGGCCTCTTTTAAGGTTTTGAATCGCCAAGCTAAAAGCGCCATTTTTCATCTGCAGGCGAAAGTCAACAGTGCCGGGAATGAAAAAGAACTGACTCAGTCTTTGCAGTTAGCGGCCGGCGAGACTGGTTTTTTTGATTTGACGGCAGAGGTTCCGGAAGCAGAGACGGCATTGCAGATCAGCATTAGCGATGCGACCGGGGAGCTTTTGTGGAAGCGGGAATGCCAGTATCATCCGCCACCGAAACGACTTTGGTTTAATATGGATTCCTATTCCCGCCTGGAACAGTCGTTGCATGCCGAAACCAAAAGCATCGAATACAGTAACGTCAAAGAGGCTGAATTAATTTTACCGGAAGCGGAGAAAATGGCATGGGTACCAGGTCGGCAAAAAGGTCAGCAGGCTCTGCAGCTGAAAACGGGGCCACTGCTTTTCGGCAAGGTAAAAATGTCGATACCCGGTGCGGTCAGCATTTGGGTCAAGCCTGATGCGGCGGCGCAAACGAATTATCGCCGTTATTTTTCCAGCGTTTTTGTTTCTTCCGGCTATATTTTCTGTCAGGAGCAGAATGGCCTGTTGTATATAGGGGCACATAATTTTCCGGGGGTTGGCCATAAGAATCTTTTGGTGAAGCGGGTACCGCCGCCCAACGAATGGAGCCATCTGCTGTTGAATTTATTGCCCGGACGTTTTGAAATGTACGTCAATGGCATAAAGCGAGGTGAGCTTGATCACGGCATTGCAGTCGACGAAGAGAAACTGGGCGATTTTGTCCTCGGCAATTCTGCCGAGCGTAACTTTGCAGTTTCGGACGTGGCGCTTTACGAGCGTCCCCTGACAGAAGCAGAAATCCGGACTTTATCTCAGGGAGAAGCAAAAGTCACTGGCAGCATTTCCTGGTTTCAGGTTTTGGAAGCAGTTGTTTTAGACTTGACAGCCAATTTAACTGAGAATTCGGATACCGAGCGTTTTGAATTGCAGATCCGGGATCAGAAAGAAAAGTGTTTACAAAGTTTTCGGATCAGTTTCAAAAATGGCTATGATAGCTCGGAAAATAATAAAGCTTTGCGGCGTTTGCACCAGAAACTGTCATTGAGCGAAAGTCTTCCGGACGGGGAATATTTTTTCGTTTTGTTGGAAGACCAGGCTGAAACTCCGCTTTTGGAGAAAAAATTTGTCGTGCAGAAATATGCCTGGCTTGGCAATCAGCTGGGTTTATCGCGTCGTCTCTTGCCGCCATTTACGCCCTTGCGTCGCCAAAATAATACCATTTCCTGTTTGTTACGGGATTACACCTTGGCGGCCAGCGGTTTACCAGCCCAGGTAAAAGCCCTTGATAAAGAGATCTTGGCCGACGCAGTCAAACTGCAAGTCGAAAAAAATGGGCAGCTGGAAGAGTGGCAGGCTTCCCAACTGGAGTTTACCCGGGAAGATGAAATCAATATCAATTATCAACTGCAGTTACAAAGCCCGAGTCTGAAAGTGCGCCTCCAAGGTGAATTTGAATTTGATGGTTTACTGAAGCTGGATTTGTTTTTTGAGGCTCGCAGCGATACTTTGCCAGAGCGGGTTTATCTGGATATTCCGATACGTCAGGAATTTACTCAGTTATTCCATGCCTGTGGGGAAGGTTTGCGGATGAATCCGGGTGGCTTCTTGCCTGAAGGTCAGGGGCGTATCTGGAAAAGCCGCAGCATTGAGCAAACCCATATCAGCAATTTTATTCCTTATCTTTGGGTTGGAGATGACGAACGAGGAATCAGTTATGGAGCTGATTGGGATAAAGGCTGGGTGCATTGCGAGGAGCGGGATGCCGTCGAGTTGCATCGGCACGCCGATGGCACAGTTAGTATCCGACTTAATCTGCTGAATGCACCTAAGAAATTACGTCCGGATGAACCCATTACCATCGTTTTGCTGGCCAGCCCGGTTAAGCCGATGCCGGACGGCTGGCGAGGCTGGTCGGATGGCTTTCATACAAAAGCGACCCGCATTACCCGTTGTTTCTACAGCAATCCGTACTGGGGCAGTTATTCCAGCTGGACCAGCCGGTACCCAGCCTTCAAAGATTTTAATTATATTAAAAAATTGGTTGAGACCAAGGAAACTGGTGTCATTGATTACGCTTATATCAAAAGCTGGGTAGATCGAGTTATGCAGTCGGAAATCCAGGAGGCCCCCATCGCCCATCGTAGTGGCCGCTCCTATGTTGAACGGCATACGCTAGCAGCGTTTGCCCTCTGCAAAGGCCTATTTCCCTACAAAGAAATAGCCACCATTTATCCTTATACTTGCAATATTACCGGAGCCGATGCCCTGCCGGAATTTCCGGTCTTCAAAGATGAGTGGCAAGGTGGCGTCCATGTTTATCAATCGTATTCTGATTATGCCATTTATTATTTAAATCAGATGTTTGATTGTGGTTTCGGCGGCGTTTATGACGACAACGTCTTTCTGGCCGGTAAATTTCATTGGGCCACCGGCAATGGCTATATTGACGAGCAAGGCAATGTCAGACCGTCGTTGGGGCTATGGCGTGTCCGCAATTACCATAAACGACAATTAACCCTAATGGTAGAACGCGGTATGGAACCCTGGATCACCGTCCATCACACCAACACCAATAACCTGAGCGTGCTTGGCTTTGCGACCAATACGATGGGCATGGAATGGAAGTATGGCTCGCATGACTTCCAAGAACGTTTTTCGCCCGATTATATCCGAGCCGTCTGCCATGGCAAACAAGGCGGCTTTTACCCCACCGTGTTAGATGGCATCACAGGAAGCGACAGCCCGGAAAAACGCAGCTGGGCCACCCGCACCATGCTGGCCAGTCTGCTGCCGCATGAAGTGCGCCCGACCTGCCCCCGCTCTTCAGACACTAAGTTGATCCGAGAAACCCTGGATCGCTTTTTCATCTTTGGCACCCATTTGCCAGATTGTCGTTTTTATGCGTATTGGGCAACAGACAATCCAGTCCGCTTGAGTTGCCCGGAACTGCTGACAGCCAGTTATCAGCGCGGCTCTAAAATGCTGATTTTCCTCGGCAGTTTTGCGGACCAGGATCAGAGTGACGAGCTGAGCTTAGTTTTTGCGGGCGAGAAAGCGCGCCACCTGAAATCTGTTATTGATTTGGAAAGTGGGAAATTGCTTCCCTGCAGTACTACTACGCTGCCGTTACAAGTCAGGAAACATGACTTCGTTTTCCTGGAACTGGAATTTGAATAAGGCAAAGATTTAAGAGCATGGTCGCAGGCCGGCGCTTGCCCTAACCGGCAAGGCCAAAAATTCAGTTTAGCATATTTATTTGTGTTCACAATGGTATCGAAAAAAGGAAAATGTTAATGTTAAAAAGAAGCAGTTACCTGTTGTTGTTTCTTTGCTTTGGTTTAAGCGCTGCGGCTTTGGAATATCATCGTGATCAGGATATGGTGACCGTATCCAGCGCCAGGTTGACTGCCACCTTTCGATTGGGCCGCATTGTGCATCTGCTCAGCCGTCCGGATGGCAAAGTCATTGCCAATCAATCGCTTGCCGAGGCCAGCGATACGGCTGGTTTAGGACGCATGACCGGCAAAGAGCTTGAACTATCACGTATCCATTTCCCTTGGGGCGAAATTTCATTGAACCAGCATCTTGAATTGGGAGCGACCAGTATTTATCATAGCCCGAGCAAAGAATCACAATTCCAATTACAGGAAAAAGGCGAGCAACTGATTTTAAGCTGGACGGGTCTTTCCAGTCCGGAAGGTTTTTTTGCCGAGGAAACATTGCAATTGATTATTGGCCAGGATGACTTAGGAGCCATGACTATCCGCGCTTCCGGCGGCGCGGTCGCCGGCGGCGTTTTCGGGGTGCAGGTGCCAATCGAAAATATCTCTAATGAGGCCAAATTCATTTTGCCGACTTTTGGTGGTTTAGAGTATTCCGGTAAAGGTCGTCAAGCGCTGATGACTTTCAAAGATACGACCCTTTTTTATGAAGCCCCATTGATGACCCTGGAACTGGAGGGATCTTCCTTGGGCTTATGGAAAGAAGACCCCAAAATGCGACCCTTTTTTGCCTTTTTTGCCCGCAATACCGCTTCTTGCTCTTTTGCCCTGGAATCCCTGAATTTAATTCCCTATGAAAATTTGACTGCTATTGAAGCTCCGGTTTTAAAACTGGATTACTTTCCGAATGGGGACTGGTTGGCGGCGGCACGCCCCTACCGCAATTGGTATCATCGCGTCTTTGCGGCTGACATGGCTAATCGTGATCGCATTGCTTGGGCCAACCGCATCAATGTCATTTGTGATGCTGGTAGCCGGGACGACAAAACCCTGGCTCGGGTTGCAGAATTGATGCCGCCGGAACAGGTCTTATTTCATACTTGGCAAGCCCGCAAAGAAGGCTTTACTACCAATATTCCGGATTATACTCCCAAGGATGCTTATGCCGGCGAAGTCGCCCGGATGCAAAGTCATGGTTTCAAGACGATGGCTTATACCTGCACCATTTGTGCGGTTTATCAAAGCCCAGCCTGGATTAAAGATGAGGTCGGAAACTTTTTTCTGACCCGTAAGAATTGCATAACCCGTTATAATGGCGGCAAAGAAAATATCAGCGAGAATCTGGTTGGCACGGTCAATTATTCGACTGGCCTGGATCAATTCAAGGATATGAAACCGAAACAGTTTCTTTATGGTGACCCGCTTTCCAAAGGCTGGCGCGACTATTATTGTCGGATCATCAAAGAATTTAATGAGATCACCGGTACCGATGCCAATTATCAGGATACTTCCGGATGCAGCGGCGATTCCGGCAATGGCATTATCGACGGCTTGGCCGGCGCTGAGGCATACGTCGAGATGATCCGTGACTTGCAGAAAGCGATGCCTGGGACGCCGATGGCCTCCGAGTTTGGGCCGCAGGCCATTGGTTTCGGGGTAAAATGGCCCTTGAATTATGCTCAGGTCTGGGGCGGCGAAGCTTTCCGGCGCTCGCGCATTCATCGGCATCGTCCCCTGTCGCCCTTTCTGTTCAGCTACAACACCTGGATTCCGGTCATTAATGCCGGGGATGATTTTCATAAATATGTTGTTGCGGCCGCCTCCGATGCGTTGTCCGGCATGGGCATGTTTAATAGCAGCAATTTAGATTCCACCGCCGGTTTGGATGGGCATTTTCTGTTACGCTCGCAAGTCTTTGCGCAGCACCGTTTGACCCCATATTATCCAGACGATCGTTATCCGGAAAACATTCGGGCCATGTACCAAGATGACCAGAAGCAGATTTTCCGTTATTATGATGATGGTCATTTGCAGAAAATGTTGGATCCTTCGGGTCATGCTCTTTATGGCCGGGTTGATCAGGTTGATTCTCTCAAGGAACCCGAGCTGTTTCTGCCGGGCTGGCCAATACAAGATGATGATGGTATTTATAATCTGGATCCGGAAAAGTATTACGCTCTTTTTCCGCGTCGCGGCGAGCTCAGTTTTCCGGTCAGCATTCGGCCTTTGCCAGCGACAGTCGCTTTAAAACGTTATTATACCAGCAAAGATTTTGCTTATATTGAATTGCAAACGCCGGAACCCAAAGCCATCGATGCGACGTTCCTGATCAACGATGGCTACCAGAAAGCTTATCTTAATGACCGGGAAATCCCGCTGACTCAACTTCTGAAAATTCATGCCACCACTCCTATCCGATTAGTCCTGACTAATGGACGAGATACCCAGCCGGATACCATTCGAAAAATTTCTTTGGATGACGGCTTGCAACATGGTGAGGATGAAGAACTGCCAAAATTGCAACGCCGGATGGGTGGCAGAAACCTGTATTTTGTCAATTATTTTCAAGCCAAAAATCTGGATTTCGTCAGCACTATTACTGATCCTGACAGTGTCTTGGAATTTTGTTTTATTAATACTCAGAGTCAACACGGCAACGGCAGTATCGTCCGATTGCTAATCAATGGCCAAGAACAGCAATCCTTTGATTGCTTGGTCCCAAATCCGGAATGGAGCAAAGATAAAAAAGATGTCCCGAAACACGTTTTTGACCAGCAATTACGGCAATGGTTGCTGCCCTTGAAAAAATATGTCGGCCAACAAATTCTGGTTACGGTGCAAGTCGATAATAAAGCCCAGAATAATGCCGATTCGCATTGGGTCAGCCTGCCCAAAATTCTACATGCGTCTAGTGCCATAAACGAATTTCAGGAAAACTTTTTAGATATCAATGACGATACACCCGAGCCTTATGTTCGTCCGGCTGGAAAAGTACTGCAACTGCTGGTGCCACAATGGCAGGATGAGCAATTTCAGCGAACTGACCAAGTTTATACCTATACTCCCAAGTATCGCCATGGACTGGTCGCAAATTCTGAAAGACATCGCATCGACCGGAAACAACGCTATGTTCTGTCCAGTGAATTTAAGCTGGCCGGTGATCAGGCGGCCCATTTCTTTTTTGGGGTATTGCAGTATGATGGCAAGGGCCGACAGATCAATGGTCTTCATATCAATCGACAGGCCGGCAGCGAAACCGTTTTATCACACCAGGCTGAGGCTGGAACAGACCGGGTTATGGTGCTGGATGCTTCGAAATGGAATGTCGGCTCGTGCATTGCCATTCAGCCGGCTAGCGATAATAGCGACCTGCCGCGCTTTGACCTGAGTCCCCCTATCCGGGAACTGAAACAACACGGCAGCGATTGGAGCGCATATCTGCAAGCGCCGCTGAAAACGACCATTCTTTCTGATACCAAAGTCTGCCTGCATGTCCCGACTTCCACCCATTCTTACGTTTGTTCCGCTAAAGCGCCGAAGCGTTTTGTTCGTTTCGGCAATGTTATCCGCTTCTGGCCGAGCGCCGAAAGTTTCCAAATTATGCTGCTCAGCCAACAACCGATCCAATTCCGGGATATGAAACTGGAAATTCTGGAAGAAACGGATGAATAAACCAAAAAGCGAAACGGTTGAAAAATTGCCGGCGGAACGGGAACAACCCCAACCCTTTGCTTCTGAACGATAAAGGCAAACCGAAAATTGCTATAAAAAGCCAGATTGCGAGCTAAGAAATCATGAAATGGATGCCGCGTTATCAGCGCCGTTTTGAGATGGATCCGGAACAGTATCCCGTTGTCGTTTTTGAAAGTGACGATTGGGGGGCCTGTGAAACGGTGCCACCATGCAGTCAAAAAGAATATCGACAACTGCTGCAAAAATATACCGGAAATACGGTCGCCAGTGGTGGCAGCCTGGAAACACCGGAAGAACTGGAAGCCATTTTTAATACTTTGCAGAATTTTAGGGGCCGGGATCATTTTCCCGCCGTTTTCACCGCTTTCACCTGCATGGCGAACCCGGATTTTGCCGCCATTGCCGCCAGTAACTACCAGAAATATCAGGATATTGCTATTAATGATGGTTTTCCGTCTGGCTGGGGTGGCACTGGAGTCATCAGTAAAACCTTGGAGGGTCGCCGCCGAGCGGTTTGGGAACCGGAATATCACAGCATGTTACACCATACCAGCCCGAAACTCTGGCTGGAACTCTTGCGTGGCAGTGGCAAAGAAGCTGAACTGGCTCGCGAACTCTTTCAGTTGCAATGCTATTACCAGCTAAAACATATCCCCGAATATGAAGGCTATAATATCCGGGAACAATTCGAGTTTATCAATACCGGCTTCGCGCGTTTCGAAAAATTGTTTGGTCACACCCCTGCGGCGGCGGTCACCAGTGATGCTTATCCGGAAACCGAGCTGCTTTGGGCGGCACGCGGAGTCCGAACTGTTTGCATCAAAAATTGTCGGGTCAATTCCGGAGAAGTCGTTGTTTATCCGAATAAGCCTTGGAATATGCAGGATGTTTATGCCCGCATCGGTGATTATGAGCCTTTTTCGGATGTGGTTTATCTGACCCGGAATGTTTTTATGGAACAACAACATGACGCTGCCGAAGTCTTGCAAAGCATCGATAATAATTTTTGTCGTTATCGAGAACCGGTCGTCATTTCCACCCATCGTTCTAATTATTGTTCAAGCAACCCGAAACAGCTGACAAAAGGGCTAAAACGGCTGGCGACAGTTCTAGCCGCTCTGGAAAAACGCCAGGTTATTTTCTTGACTTCTGGCGAATTGGGCGACCTTTATCGGCAGGGCTGGAGCTCTCGACTCTATGGTGAACAATTACTGTACCGTCGTTGGTTTGCTGAAGCCGAAATCCCAGACTTCGCGACTGGCTTACCAGTCGGTAATCATTTGTTGCCATTGAATGAAGATCGTACTAAAACAATAATTTAACTGAAAAATGGAGCTGATCGGAACATGAAACAGAATCTCCGCAAACAATGGATTTTATGGTTAGCACTGCTGAGCTGCAGCTTACTGCCAGCAGCCCCGGCAGCAAACCCAGTTATTCCGGAAGTAAGCATACCTTTATTGCAACAAAAGCCTATTATCGATGGCAATATCAACGAAACCGAATGGGCTCAATGTATGCGAATCGAGGGTCTGATGCAAGACGCCAGACAACTTGCCAGCCGGGAAGCCGTCTTCTGGCTTGGCTCCGATGGCCAGAAAATCTATTTAGCCATGCAAAGTGAGACTCCTGAAGTCGGAGATTTATTGACTCGGGTCAAACCGGCTGGGACTGCTAACCGGGCCGTGCACCGGGATGACTGTATTGAACTGTGGTTGGCGCCGGCCCATTCCAGCCAGCCCGGTAATCAGAAATATTATCAGATTGCCGTTAATCCTCTGGGAGCCCTTTACGACGTCCTAAATGATCCGAATAATCAACAGTTGCCGGTACAACCCGGCTGGAGAATTAATTGGGACTACGCCAGCAGCATTAAAGATGGCTGGTGGCAGGCGGAAATTGCCATCCCATTTGCTGAATTGGAACTTGAGGCCGCCGACCTGGCAAAACCCTGGCGCCTGCGTATCGGACGCAATTGGCAACAGCCCGGGGAACAAACCGAATGGGCCCCGCGCCTGGGCGGCTTTGCCGACCAAGCGACTATGCCCTTGGTGCGTTGGCTGCCAGAAGGCCCCCTGGTAAGAATGCTGAGCCTGCGTCATCAGGATAACAGTGTCGACATCTGCCTTGAGCTGCAAAATCGCTCCAACAAGCATTATACCGTGAAATCTGATATATTCCATCGTGTCTCGGATAACCCGCATAATGTCAGTCAAGAATTGTATGAATTGGGACCTGGAGAGACGAAGCTCATCAATATTCGTGAGAGCATGCAGGTCGGAAAAGCCGAAACACGCATAAATCTAAGTGATCCCGAAACTAAAGTCAGCTATTTCAAACGGGCTTTTCAATGGCAAGTCGACCGGAACCCCAAACGTTGGCAAGCGGCGACAACAGACCTGCGCGCCGTCAGCCTCGACTTCGGATATTATCCCTCTTATAACCAGATCAAGGCCCGTCTGGATATCGCTGGTCTGGAGAGTCGGGAGCAAGTCACCCGAGTACGTCTGCAATTACGGCCCGTAAACGGCAAAGTTCTAATGGAAAAGGTTTTTCCGAAATTTGTCGATTATCGTAGTGAAATGATGATGGCAACTCCGGCTCTCGCTGCCGGTGAATACGAACTCCTGGCCTGGCTGGAAGGCGAAAATGTCCCTGAAACAGCACTAAGCCAAAAGTTCGTGCGGCAAAAATTTGAATGGGAGGATAACCAGCTCGGTTATATTGATGATGTTATCCCACCTTTTACCCCGTTGCGGGTCGAAAAAAATAAACTCTACTCGGTCTTACGTGAGCATAGTATCAGCGATATTGGCTTGTGGGAACAAGTCCTTAGCCAGGATAAACCACTGTTGCAGGCTCCAATGTACTTTGATATCAAAGTCGACGGAAAACACTGCCAAGTAAACGCGAAAAAACAAGTCCAATTCGTCGAAAAGAAAAATCATCAGGTCAGCTATGAAGCCGAATGGCAGGCCGGAAATATCAGTGCTAAAATGCAAGTCCGTTGCGAAATGGACGGCCTGATGAAAGTTACCATGGACTTGCAACAACAAGGCAACGAAAGCGTTGATAGCTTTGATTTGGTTATCCCCCTGCAAAAATCCATTGCGACCCTATTGCATGCCTGCGGGCCGGGTTTGCGCTCCAATTACGCCGGCCAGATTCCTGCAGGCAACGGCCAAGTCTGGGACAGCAAAATGACGGGCAGCCACCTAGTCGGCAATTTTGTCCCCTATCTCTGGTTGGGTCAGGAGGGTCGGGGTCTGGTCTGGTGTGCCGAATCGGATCGGGACTGGCTCTACGATGACAATAAAGCCACCCAAACCATTTTCCGCCGGGAAGACTGTGTCGAACTGCGTATTCATTTCGTCAATCGCCCCGCTGCCTTGCAACGGCCACGGCAAATTGTGTTTGCCTTGCAGGCAACTCCCAGTAAACCGCTGCCTGGCGAACCATTTTCCTGGCGCAACTGGGTCTCCAGAACCAGCGATGAAGGCAAAGAACCGGAAAATTGGCATTTTGCGGGTCAGAATGAACAGCAACATTGGCGCAATTGGGTTTCCCGCACCAATCGCCGTTTTTCGCCTCGGGCTTACACTCATTTTATGCTGGCGGGTTCCAGTTCCTGGGGCACTGATTCTGGGCATGCCTTTATTTATCCAGTCAAGCGAGATTTCTCTATTTATAAGTTATTGCAGGAAACCCGGCAAAAAGGCGAGCGCAATCTGGCAGCTGAGGAAGCCTGGTTTACCCGCTACGACCCCAACCTGTCTCCAGCGGAGTTAAAAAGCCGACATGACCACATACGCTGGGCAACCCGCAATCTGGCTGGCCAGCCGGATGCCGTTGTTCCCTATACGGATCCACGCGCTTCGGTCTTCAACGAGGAATTTGCCACGTATCAAGATGAATGGCTCGTTTCTGCATATAGTAGTCGTAACTGGGATTTCAAGAATCCCCGTGCTGCCATTGCTTATCAGGTCAGCCCCGGGAAAAGCTTTCAGGATTACCAAATTTGGTATTTAAAAAAGATGCTGGAGACTTTCGCTGATGCCATCTATTTTGATAACACCTATTTATTATCTACCGATGATCTGTTGCTAGGCGCTTATCGGGCGGATGATAACAGCTTGCGCCCGTCCGTCGATATCTTTAATATGCGCCAACATCTCAAACGGGTGCAAACGCTGACCTGGCAACTGGGCAAAAATTGGCTGGCTTCCATGAGTCACATGACTAATGCCCAGATCGTACCCATCAACACTTGGTGCGGCACCAATCTCGAGTGGGAATGGAAGTACGGCGGCGAAGACTTTCAAAGCCGTTTCGGCCGTGATATGATTCGTACCAGTGCCATCGGTATCCAAAGCGGCTCCGTCCCCTTTGTTTTGGGCACTACCGGTATCCGAGGTCAATTCTCGGACGAAAGAAAAACTTTCCTGCTACGCTCCCTGCTCGGAACTTCCTTGGTGCACGAAATTAAAAACCTGAGTTGTGAGGGGATACTGGGGGAAATTTATGCCAAGCTTTTTGATTTTGGTTATGGCAGTCCCGAATGCCAGGTTTTCCGCTATTGGGATAATAATAACCCACTGAAAATTGCCGGGGCGGAGGCAGAGGGATTGTTGCTGGTGCATAAACAGGAAGCTTTACTCCTTCTGGTTAGCTTCGGCCCTGAAGCAGTCGCGCAGCTCAGCTTTGATAATAGTAAGCTGGCATTGAAAACGGACGGGCGCTTTTTTAACGCTGAAACGGGAGCAGAACTGCCGGGCGGCAACTGGAACTGTCAAGTCCAATTGCCAAAACATGACTTTGTCCTGATTCATTATAAATAAACTTAGTTATACGAAAAGGAACCTGATGCTTTTCAACCAAAATAAGTACTTGTTGCCACTGTTGTTGCTGGTCAACATCATCTTACCCATGGCCGCCGCCGAAAATTCGGCTTTGGCCTTGCTAGACCGGGAAATCATCTTTTCATTGAATTTTGATGATGGAACTCTGTATCCCGAAATGTCGTTAGGCGAAGTCGAACCCGCCAATGTCAGCGGAAACCCAATTTTTGTTGCCGGCCGTTTTGGCCAGGCGTTGCTCTTAGGAGGCGAAAATGGCGTCCGAGTGCACTATCGCGCCTGGAAAAACATTGACTTTAGCATGCCGGGCGCCATGTCCTTCTGGCTGGCCCCAGAGCAATGGCTTCAGCCTGGCGAAGTCGATGAACGACCCTATCTGCGCTTTTTTCATCTGCAGGGAACAGGAGCCGGATACATCTTTATGCAAAGACAGGGCTTTGTTAACAAAACCCGGACCGATGGCAGCATCTCAAAACGCGGGGACATGTTCCAAGTCGGATACTACAGCTTCTCAAAATGGAAAAATCGGCTGCTTGGAGCTTATAATACCATAAATTGGCCCAAGGACGAATGGCGTTTTTTTGTCGTTAATTGGGATCGTAATAGCGCTAGTCTTAGTATCAATGGTAAAACTTGTGCCCAAATACAGTTCGCCAGACCAATTGTTAACGAGGACTTCCCAAAACCGGAAAACCCAAAATTTAATTTCGTAATCGGGAACGGAACGAGTCAAGAAACAACCAAACTTGATGAATTGATTATCTACCGGAGAAACCTGGCTCCGGAAGAAATCGGCCAAATCTACCAGGAAACAATCGTAACGGAACATAAATAAGGAGTTAAGACCATGAAAATCATGCTGACCACACTGGCCCTCAGTCTTCTGCTGCTTGGCTGTGGCACAACAAGAAGCTTGCAATGCCCCTTCGAACCGGAACAAATGCAACAGTCCAATCAGCTGACACAACTGATCGGCGAATGGGAACTCTATACCGTAAATGACGAAAAACAACCGGAAAAATTTCTTGGCAGTCTTTTTTTTGCACGCAGCGGTAATACGATTTCCGAGCATTGGCTGACGGTACAAATGGTTCACGAAGAGAATGGTAAGAAAATTATGCATCCTCCCTGTCGTGGTCGTGGGGCTGACATTGATGGTGAGACTTTCCTGGCTCTTAGTATGGACTTGCCGAAATTGGCGCAAATGGCCAGTGTTAGCGATCCCGGCAATCTGGCTATACCGGTTTACCTGTTGCTACGACTAATCCCAGCTGGCAAAGGCAGTTTCGTTGTCGAAGGAATTACTTACGCAAAATACCAGAATTCTAAATGGGAAAAACTCGATCCCAGCCTGCAAATAACTGAGGATGGCCTGGTCCTTAATGATGCTGCCAGCCAATTACAATTGCTCAGAAAAAAGAAATTTGCCGCACAAGGAGTAATGTACCTACAAACGGTAGCAGAAACGAAAAACTGAAAATAGCTCAAATTGGCTGCGGTTGTTAACGACTAATGGTCAGCAAATGAATTGGCAATAAAGTTGTCATCACACAACAACAAAGAATCCTACGCGAAAACGCAGCAATCTCTGTTGCTACATCCGCCTGTCAACTTGTTATCCTGGACTATAACATAAATCATGTGGGTATCACGGGACATCCAACATAGCTTGAAGCTTAATAATGTAGCATTTTGGTATTGACGGAAGAATGATAAATCCCCTGCCCCAGGATGAAGATGGTGAGCTAACCGAATTCTCCCGATTGGGCAGTCTTTTGAAGCCCTACTGCAGGGTCAAAAAGGCTGCGTAAGTTTTATGTTATAGTCCCGTGGGAATATAAATCAGCCAGGTTACGGGTGGAGCAAAATATAAAAAACTCTCTCTCGTCAGGCGAGTATCAAATCGATTTTGTCAGACGCCAGATAATTGTTCCGGAAATTGCGTCATATAAAAGGCCGGGGATATTGACCGGACCGGACTAATTAGCTGTCATGAAGATCTGATTTTGTTGTATTTCTTCATTATTCTTGATTTTGTTTGTGCT